>NZ_CBFHNB010000037.1:0-21544 GCF_965657105.1 Puniceispirillum sp. (SeqCode) | reverse complement strand
AATTGCGACACGCCATAGCCGATTGTGACAGATACCCCTAATATTGTTGCGATAACCGAAACAATATCTACAGCATGGCCAAGCGGACCAGAGAGGTGTTTGCCTAGCAAAGGTGTTAATCCGGACCGTATGGTCAGGGGTAGGCCGCGCGAATAGCTGAAAAAGGCAAGTGCCAAGCCAACCAAAGCATAACAAGCCCAAGCAGATAAACCCCAATGCAAAAATGACCATTGGAAAGCTGGTCTCACATTTTCGGCTGTTACAGCCGCAACTGTGCCACGGATGATGTCAGGATTGTTGGAAAAATGATAAATCGGTTCAGCTGTTGAATAGGTCAGCATACCGATACCGATTCCCGCACCAAACATCATTGAAAACCAAGAAAAGCGCGAAAATTCAGGCTTTTCATCTAGCTGGCCAAGATGTATGGCACCGGTTCTAGGCCATAATGCCAAAATGAAGCAGATGACAACATAAAAAGCCACAACATACATGTACCAATGGCCAAAATGCGAAAGTAGGAAGCCGTTGATCTGGCTTAACAGCGCGCCAGCCTGATCGGAAAAGACGGCGGCCCATAGTATCAAAGCCCCGATAAGGGCTTTGGATCCTATCGTTACAGCGCGATTGAATCCCTGGTAAAAACCGCTACCAGCTTTTTCAATCGGAAGATTAGTAAGAGGAGGGTTAATAGACATTTATTTCTCCTAACGAGTGAGTTGCGGAAGAAAACTGTCTTAATTACCTTTGACTTGATCACAGCTAGTCATAATTTTGACGCAAGTGCAAGATTTGTTTGGATGCATATTTCGAACGATTGAAGTATCGAGTTAGATGCTGTTTTTTTAAATCAAATATTTCTAAATTTGCAGAAAACTTATTTGAGAGTCTAGTGACTCAAGACCAAGCCAATTCACAAATTTGGGTAAAATGCAAGTGTTTGTCTTTCAATCTATTGCAAAAAAATGACTTTATACTTTCTTTAACAGTGTCGATTGAGTAGTATTTCTCAAAATCGTTAATGACTGAATAAGTGTAACGGTTTTAAACAACAAAAAACTAAGCAGGGAACAAACTCATGAAAAAAGTTTATTTTGCATTTGCTGGTCTTGCTGTTGCTGCGCTTGTTGGCACAGCACAGGCTAGCACGCTGGAAGACGTGAAGTCTCGTGGCGAAGTAAGATGTGTATTTAGCACTGGCCTAGCCGGCTTTGCTTTTCCAGATGACAAAGGTAACTGGACTGGTTTCGACGTGGATTTCTGTCGTGCCACTGCTGCTGCTGTTCTTGGCGACGCACAAAAGATTGGTCCTGTACCGGCAACAACTCAGAACCGCTTTACAGTATTGAATGCTGGCGAAGCTGACGTTCTGTGGCGTAACACAACAATCACTTTCAGCCGCGATGTTGGCGTTAAGCTTACATTCCTGGGTGTGAACTACTATGACGGTCAGGGCTTTATGGCCAAGAAGTCACTGGGCATTAGTTCTGCCCTTGAGCTTGATGGTGCATCTGTATGTATCCAGACAGGTACAACAACCGAACTAAACCTCGCTGACTATTTCCGTTCAAACAACATGACTTATGAAGCTGTTCCAGTGGCTGACTCAGCTGAAGCACGTGAGTGCTACAATTCTGGTCGTGGTGACGTTCTGACAACTGATGCGTCTGGACTGTCTTCACAGCGCGCTGCAATGGAAAACCCAGACGATCACATTGTTCTTCCTGAGATTATCTCTAAAGAGCCGCTTGGACCAGCAGTACGTCAGGGTGACGATGAGTGGGCCGATATTGTTCGTTGGGTTCTGTATGCAACAATCACAGCTGAAGAGCTGGGCATTACACAGGCTAACGTAAACACAATTGGTGCGACTACCAACAACCCTGAAATCAAGCGTTTCCTTGGTCTTGAAGCTAATTTGGGGCCAGAGCTTGGTCTTAGCAACGATTGGGCAAAGAACATCATTGCCCAGGTTGGTAACTATGGCGAAATCTTTGAGCGCAACATCGGTGTGAACACTCCACTAGGTATTGGCCGTGGTGTAAACGCACTATGGACAAATGGTGGTCTGCAGTACTCACCTCCGTTCCGCTAGGACCTGGTTACAAAATACGCACCGCGGGGTAACCCGCGGTGTTTTGTTATTAATAGACATTTATTTAAAATATTTTGGAAAACCGCATGCATCAAAATAGCACCACGGATTTCAGTCTGCGCCGGTTGTTTTACAATCAAGAAATACGATCTGTTGCGATCCAGATTATTACCCTTGCAGTCATATGCTATCTTGTTTTTTCCATTGGGCAAAATGTGCTTGTTAACCTTGCCGCTATTGGTAAGGACCTTAGCATGAATTTCCTCTGGGTACCTGCCGGATACGATATTACCTTTCAACCTTTCATCGATTATGGCCCCACAGATACGCATTTTCGTGCGGCTATGGTGGGATTATCCAACACTTTGCTGGTCGCCGTAACGGGTATTATTCTAGCTACCATTCTAGGGTTCACGCTTGGTGTAATGCGCCTGTCAAATAACTTTTTGGTTAGTAAATTATCGCAGATATTTATTGATTTCACGCGAAATGTGCCGGTTTTGCTTCATATCTTCTTTATTTATGGCGTCATCATTAATCTGTTGCCTGTCCCCAAAAAAGCCGAAGCCATTAGCGGTGTTTTCTATATGACGAACCGAGGTATTTTTGCTCCTGCGCCTACATTAGAGCAAGGTTATGAGTTTGTCGTTGGTGCCTTTCTTCTTGCCATTATTGGCTGTTTTATTCTGGCCAAATGGTCAAAAAATAGACAGATGAAGACTGGTAAGATTTTTCCTCTTTTCTGGTCATGCCTGGCTATGATTATTGCCTTCCCTTTGTTGGCCAATATATTTGTCGGTGGTGCAATTGGCGTTGAGGTCCCAAAGCTGAAAGGCTTTAATTTCAAAGGTGGTCTGATTTTGCGCCCTGAATATGTGGCGCTATGGTTCGCATTATCATATTACACGGCTAGCTTTATCGCCGAGATTGTGCGCGGTGGTATTCTGGCCATTCATAAAGGCCAAAAGGAAGCGGCCCATGCGCTTGGAATTTCGCCTACTCGTACCTTGCGCCTCGTGATCATTCCGCAAGCCCTACCACTGATCATTCCGCCGATTGCCAGTAATTATCTGAATCTGACCAAGAACTCGTCATTGGCCATTGCTATTGGTTATTTCGATATTGTAGCGACGTTGGGTGGTATTTCATTGATGCAGACAGGTAAAGAGGTGGAGACGATGTCTCTGGTGCTTCTGACATATCTATGCCTGTCGCTTATCATTTCAGCGGCAATGAATTACCTAAACCACCGCGTCGTATTGAAGGCTAGATAATCATGACAGCTTCTACAGAATCATCAAAACAGTCACATGCGTCCCAAGATATGCTACCGCCACGCGGTGAGACAGGCATTATGTTGTGGTTGCGCAAAAACCTGTTTGCGACGCCTACCGACACCGTGCTGACCCTTGTATGTATGTATATTCTGTATCTGTTTGTGCCTGGACTGGTTCAATGGGGCATCATTGATGCGGTCTGGTCAGCGTCAGGCAGGGTTGATTGCTGGGAGCAGATGGACGAACCTAATAGCGCGGCATGCTGGGCTTTTGTAAGCACCCGCTTGCAGTTGCTTACTTATGGTTTCTATCCCGAAGAATATATCTGGCGGGTAAATCTGTCCTTTGTCCTGTTCCTGATCGCCCTGATACCGATATTGTGGGATAACACGCCGCGCCGCCCGCTGGCTTTGCTGTATTCGGCCTTATTCCCGTTTATTGCAACATGGTTGATTTTTGGCGGTCTGGGGCTAGATGTCGTTGAAACTAAGAAAATTGGGGGTATTGCCCTGACGCTTCTTATCGGGGTGACAGGCATCGCTTTTTCATTACCGATTGGTATTATGCTGGCGCTTGGCCGGACATCTAAACTGCCTGTGCTAAAAATGCTTTCGGTTATCTTTATCGAGTTTATCCGCGGTGTTCCGTTGATCGCTTTACTATTCATCGCGTCAACCATGCTGAATTACTTCCTGCCACCAGGGACAACGTTTGATCTTCTGGTAAGGGTTCTGATTATGGTCACATTTTTTGCCTCAGCCTATATGGCCGAGGTGATCCGTGGTGGTCTGGCAGGTATTCCAAAAGGTCAGATTGAAGCGGCGCAAGCGTCTGGACTTACATATTGGAAGACGACGTATTTGATCGTCATGCCGCAGGTTCTTAAAATTTCAATTCCAGGCATCGTGAATACCTTTATTGGCCTGTTCAAAGACACCACTCTGGTTTTGATTATTGGCATGTTTGATGTGCTTGGCATGGGGCGTTCATCGCTGGCAGATCCGAACTGGAATGGTCTGGCACGTGAGATATATATCTTTGTTGCAATCTTCTTTTTCATATGCTGCTACGGGATGAGTTATTACTCAGCCTATCTGGAGCGTAAACTAGACACTGAAAACAAATTTCAGAAGAAATAATTGGCTGGGAACAAAATGGCTAGAAATAAAATGGCTGGAAAACCAAACAAGTCTTCACAAGGTGAAACCGTTATCCGCATCGAGGCGATGCATAAATGGTTCGGTAATTTTCATGCGCTCAAAAACATCGATTTGACAGTTAAGTCGGGGGAAAAAATTGTTATTTGCGGTCCGTCAGGCTCAGGTAAATCAACGCTCATCCGATGTATCAACCGTCTTGAAGAACACCAAAAAGGTATCATTAATGTACATGGCACTGATCTGACTAGTGATTTGAAAGATATCGAAACGATCCGCTCAGAAGTCGGTATGGTGTTTCAAAGTTTCAATCTATTCCCGCATCTGACAATCCTCGAAAATTGTGTGCTTGCCCCGATTTGGGTGCGCAAGATGCCACGCAAAGAAGCTGAAGAGATTGCAATGCAGTATCTTGAGCGTGTGCGTATTCCCGAACAGGCGCTCAAATATCCAGGCCAGCTTTCAGGCGGTCAGCAACAGCGTGTGGCGATTGCCCGTGCTTTATGTATGCGCCCTCGGATCATGTTGTTCGATGAACCAACATCAGCGCTTGATCCAGAAATGATCAAGGAAGTGCTGGAAACCATGATCTCGCTTGCCGAAGATGGCATGACAATGATGGTCGTGACGCATGAGATGGGCTTTGCACGCAAAGTTGCAAACCGGGTCATCTTTATGGATGCTGGCGAGATTGTTGAAGAAAATGATCCTGAAACATTCTTTAACAAGCCAAAGAATGACCGTACAAAGCTATTCCTCAGCCAGATTCTGAACGATTAATCACCAAGGGTTAGCTCGGTTTGATCCTGATACGGGGCTAAGCGTGGCCGGTTTTGATTGGGGCATCGGATGTACCCCATTCGGTCCATGATCCATCAAAAATTGTAACCTGGCGATGTCCAACAAGTTCAAGCGCTAGCGCTAAAGCACATGCGGTTACACCAGTGCCACATGTGGTGGTGATGTCTTGTGATAGATCAACACCACTAGATTCAATGATCTGCTTCAATTCATTGGCAGGCTTCAAGAGCTTTGTGTCCGAATCAAACAATGACGTAACAGGCACATTCAATGACCCTGGAATATGTCCCGAACGGATACCCTCACGTGGCTCTGGAACCTCGCCAGTAAATCGGCCTGTTGCCCGCGCATCAACGATTTGGCCAGCGCTGCCAGCTTCGACCTGTGCGCGGAGATCCTGCATATAGGCCACGGCTGAATCGTGAGCTTTACCAGCGGTAAAATTACCCGGGGCAACAGCTTTTGAAGCGCCTTTGGCCATATTACCGCCAGCCTGTTTCCATGCGGTGAGCCCGCCATCAAGATAGCTGACGTTGGCATGACCAAACAAACGGCATAACCACCATGCCCGCGCTGAAGACATAAAAACCGAATCATCATAGACAATCACGTGATCATTCTGATTGACGCCAAGTCTGCGCATATGCGTTTGAAATATTTCGGCAGACGGCACGGTATGAGGGAGTGTTGCATCAGGGTCGGCTATCACGCTAAGATCAAAACGCTGGGCACCCGGGATATGCCCGTCATCAAATTCCGTATTGGCGTCGCGGCCAGTTGCGGGAATGTGAAAAGTTGCATCAAAAATTCTTAAATCACTATCATCAATATGTGCTTTAAGCCATTCTGATGAAACGATATTATTGTTATCAATCATGATTTTATCTCTTTAGAGCCAATCGGGTATGGGCAAATCTTTTTCCCGCAGAAATTCTGGATTCCAGACCTTTGATTGGTAGCGTTGTCCACTATCACATAGAATGGTGACAATGGTATGACCTGGTCCCATTTCCCGAGCCATCGCGACGGCACCTGCAATATTGATCGCAGAAGAGCCACCAAGATACAGGCCTTCGTCACGCATCAATGCGTAAATCATTGGCAAGGCATCTTTGTCGCTAAGGCAGAAAGGCATATCAACAAGGGCTTTTTCCAGATTGGCGGTGATGCGTCCCTGACCAATACCTTCGGAAATCGAATTGCCTTCGGCTTTTAATTCGCCATGCGCATAATAATTGAACAAAGCTGAGCCTTCAGGGTCAGCCAGGCCAATTTTAATATCAGGATTCATTTCTTTCAGGAACTGGCTGACGCCAGCCAATGTGCCACCTGAGCCAACCGAACAGATAAACCCATCAATTTTATGATCGGTTTGTGCCCATATTTCAGGTCCAGTGGTATTGTAATGCCCGTCAAGATTGGCGGTATTGTCAAACTGGTTTGCCCAGATTACACCGCCATTATGTGCCCCGCTTAGCTCTTGTGCGAGCCTTTCAGAATAGCGAACGTAATTGTCTGGATTCTTATAAGGAACGGCCGGAACAAGGCGTAAATCAGCACCAAAAACGCGCAAAACCTGTTTTTTTTCTTCACTTTGCGTTTCGGGCATAACAATGACCGATTTATAGCCCTTGGCATTGCCCACCATGGTCAGACCAATACCCGTATTACCTGCCGTACCCTCTACGATCATACCGCCAGGACCAAGCAAGCCTTTGGCTTCAGCATCTTCAATGATAGCTAATGCCGCACGATCTTTAACCGAACCACCAGGATTCATGAATTCCGCCTTGCCAAGAATTGTGCAGTTGGTCATCTCAGATGCAGCACGAAGCTTGATGAGAGGGGTGTTGCCAATGGCGGCCAAGAAATCATTTTTCTGCATGTTATTGCTATTCTTTGTTCAGAGGTGAATGGTAGATTATAGATTAACCGACAATAGGTGCATAAGCCGTTTGATGCAAAATAGTTTTTAAAATTGATGGTTGGCAGATTACCAAGATCATGCCAATTTAATTTTATGATTTGTTAATGTTAGCAAATAGATTGTTTGGACTGCTTATGGCTCGTATCACTCTTCTACGACATGGTAAAAGCGAAAACCCTAAGGTCGGTGTTTCTGATTTTGATCGTGCGCTCATTAAGCGTGGTCAACAGAATGCTGATAATGTCGGTAACATGATGATACAGCTGAAAATGTTACCTGACTTTGTGCTCGTGTCACCAGCCATGCGCACCAAACAGACATATGAACTCGTCTCGCAAAATTGGCCTGATATTCCAATGATGTTTGTTGATGGTCTTTATGAAGCGACAGCTAATCAACTTATGTATGTGATCGAGGAACAGGCAAATAACTCACAGAATATGATGGTTATTGGCCATAATCCAAGTCTTGTTGTATTGCTTAACCGAATGGTTGGTTCAACACATACTGACAATAATTTATCGTATTTTCCGACTTGCTGTCTTGCTGATATCGGTTTTGAAGCCGATAGGGTGCGCGATATTGATCCAGAAGATGGTCGGCTTTTGTCGATCGTACGCGCCCGTGATTTAGACTCTCATGCTCTGTAAAGCGTCATTTTTATTATTCACTTTATAGCATCTTAATCATTTTTATGACTTTATGCGGTTTCGCGTGTTGACAGCTATGTTTTAGCGTATTAAAACGCTGAAACATGTCACAAGGCATATGGTTCAAATGAAGCGTAACGAAATTCAAAAAAGGCACGAACAAGATCTGTTCGACGCAATATTGACGTTGGAGAATAATGAGGAAGCACGAAGCTTTTTCTATGATCTATGCACGCCTGCCGAGCTAGAAGGTTTGGTTGATCGTTGGCGTGTGGCGCAGATGCTTGTGCAAAAGGTGCCATATCGTAAGATTGCCGAAGAAACCAGTGTTAGCACCGCAACGATTGTAAGGGTCGCCCGGTTTCTGAATAACGGTTTTGATGGCTATAAAATAATTATGCAACGCCAGGGAAAGCTCTAGGTAAAGGATAGTAAGTCAATGAATGCAATGCGTGATAACGGCAGGTTGAAAATTGCCATTCAGAAATCAGGCCGTCTGGCAGATATGTCGCTACAATTACTTGAAAAATGCGGTATTTCGTTGGCTAAAAGCCGTGACCAGCTTTTATGTATGGCAGATAACTTTCCATTAGATGTTTTTCTGGTTCGAGATGATGACATTCCGGCTTTTCTGGCTACAAATGTATGCCAGTTGGGTATTCTGGGGCAGAATGCGTTACTTGAACAACAGGCTAACGAAAATGGTAAATATGCCGAATTACAAGAGGTTATGGCGCTTGGTTACGGTAAATGCCGTCTATCTATCGCCGTGCCAAATGATTTTGACTATAAAGACATTACGTCATTGACAGGCAAGACGATTGCCACATCATACCGTGGGTTACTTGCCAAATATCTGGCCGACAAAAATGTAGCGGCTGATATTGTTACCATGCAAGGGGCTGTTGAAGTTGCGCCACGTACACATCTTGCCGATGTAATTTGTGATCTTGTTTCGACAGGCAATACGCTAAAGTCCAATGGTTTGCGCGAAACCGACATCGTTATGCAATCGCAAGCTGTTGTTATAAAAAATGCTATTACCGACCCTGCGATCACTTCGATTTATGAAAAGCTCATTGCTCGTTTGCGCGCTGTTTTAAGGGCGGAAAATAGTCGTTATATCATGCTGAACAGCCCGATCAGCGCGCTGGATGATATAAAGGCGGTTTTACCCGGGTCACAATCGCCCACTGTTATGCCTTTGCAAGGCCGTGAAGATATGGTTGCCGTGCATGCCGTCTGCGAGGAGGGGGTGTTCTGGAATACAATGGAGGCTTTGAAAGCCAAAGGTGCTAATTCCATCTTGGTTGTGCCTATCGAAAAAATGCTAGATTAGAGGCAAGACATGACGACGAATAAAAATCAATCAGCATCAGCTATCGTTAATCGGGCTCGTCCAGAAATTCTGGCTATGAAGGGCTATTCATCAGCGCGATCTTTACAAACTGGCACGGATACATCTATTTTTCTGGATGCTAATGAATGTCCCTTTGAGCCATTTATAGGTGCGCATAATCTGGCACGTTACCCACGTCAGCAACCTATTAAACTGGCGGTTGCGATTTGTGACTGGCTTGATATATCAACGCGCAATCTGACTGTTACCCGCGGTGCCGATGAGGCAATTGAATGTCTAATGCGCGCCTTTTGTGTGCCAAACACCGATAATATTGTCATTTGTCCGCCAACATTTGCCATGTATCGTCAGTCAGCCATTCTGCACGCAGTCGAAACGCGCGAAGCGCCTTTGAATGATAGTTTTGGTCTTGATATTGCCGCCATTGATAAGGCAACGGATGCAAATACCAAGATGATATTCATCTGTTCGCCAAATAATCCTACAGGCAATGTCATGGCGCGCGATGACATACTCAGCCTTTGTGCTGCCTATGCGGATCAGGCGCTTATTGTTCTGGATGAAACCTATATCCAATTTGCCGAGGCCAGCAGTTTGATTCCGATGATTGAATCGACGCCCAACCTTGTGATTTTGCGCACCTTATCTAAATCGCACGCCGCTGCTGGTTTGCGTTGTGGGGCGGCTATCGCGCGGGGGGAGATTACCCAGCTTTTGCAAAAGGTTCTGGCGCCATATCCATTGGCAAGCCCTGTTGTTGACGCGGCTCTTGCTATTTTGACATCAAAAAATCATCAAACGCTTGCCGCAAAGCGGGATGCGCTCATTGAGCGCCGCGACCGCTTTATTCCGCGTCTGGCCGCCTTGCCAATGGTTGACGCGATTTTGCCAAGTGATGCCAATTTTATTTTGGTGCGTGTGCAGGATGCCGATAGTTTTTATGCAACCTGTCTGGAAGCCGGGATTGTCGTTCGCAACCAATCACATCAACCAGGGCTGGCCAATAGTATCCGCATTTCAATTGGAACTGAAGATGAGATGAATGCCCTTGTGGCGGCACTAAGCGGTGATACTACAGAGTCTGCGACTGATACAGCTAGAACGGGCAAGGTCATTCGTACAACCAGTGAAACGGCTATTTCAGTTTCGGTAAATCTCGATAAGGCATCTCCCGTCAATATTAGCACCGGCATTGGCTTTTACGATCACATGCTTGATCAGATTGCCAAGCATGGCGGGTTTTCGCTGGAAGTTGAATGTGATGGTGATCTGCATATTGATGCCCATCATACTGTTGAAGATTGTGCCATTGCACTGGGGCAGGCCATAAGAACGGCGCTTGGCGATAAGCGTGGTATAAATCGTTACGGCTTTATGTTGCCAATGGATGAGACATTGGTGACTGTTGCGCTTGATCTGAGTGGTCGCTTCTATCTTGATTTCAAAGCCGATTTTCCGGCGACACATGTCGGTGATTTACCAACCGACATGGTGCCTCATTTCTTTTATTCGCTTGCCGAACATATGCAGGCCAATCTGCATATTTCGGTAACGGGTGAAAATGCCCATCATATGGTTGAAGCCTGCTTTAAAGGGTTTGGCCGGACCATCCGTCAGGCTGTGCGTCGAGAAGGCAGTGAATTGCCAAGTACGAAAGGCGTATTATGATCGCGATTATAGATAGCGGTGGCGCCAATATTGCATCTGTGCAATTTGCTCTTGAACGTTTGGACGTGACCAGCATTTTAACAACCGATGCAGATGTTATTCGCGGCGCCGAGCGAGTGATTTTGCCAGGTGTGGGAGCAGCCCCCGTTGCGATGGATATCCTGAGAAAGGCTGGACTTGTTGATGTTATACGCGGTTTGACACAACCTGTGCTGGGTGTGTGTCTGGGGATGCAGCTTTTGTTTGACCAGTCGTCAGAAAGGGCTGATAGCGCGGATCCTGACACCAGTATGCTTGGCATTACCCCAGGTAATTGCGCCGCCTTTATCCCTGCTGGTGATCGTTCTGTTCCGCATATGGGATGGAACAGTCTGGATTTCACCAGCACGCATCCTTTGCTAAAAGGTATCGTGCAAGGCGCTTATGTCTATTTCGTGCATACATATTTTGCCCCTGTTACCACAGCAACGATTGCCAGTTGTAGCTATGGCGATGTGTTTACCGCTATGGTCGCTGATCGTAATTTTATGGGATGCCAGTTTCACCCTGAACGTTCCGGGCCGGTAGGGGCGCGGATTTTGCAGAATTTTCTGGAGATGCCCGCATGATTATCTATCCCGCGATTGATTTGATCGACGGTGCTGTTGTGCGCCTGAATAAAGGTGATTTTGAGCAACAGACAACCTATGGCACCGATCCCATATCAGTTGCCAAAACATATGCCGATGCCGGGGCTAGTTGGTTACATCTTGTTGATCTGGATGGTGCGAAAGACCCAGCAAACCGTCAGCTTGATCTGATTACCAGAATTATTGATGCAAGCGGTCTGAAAGTACAAACCGGCGGTGGTATCCGCAGTATGGATGACGTTGCGGCCTTGGTTAATGCCGGAGCTAGCCGGGTTGTTGTTGGTAGTCTGGCTGTGCGTGATTACGCGGCTGGTGAAGCCTTATTTGCCAGATATGGTGGTGAAACCATTTGCCTTGCCGCCGATGTCATGCCAGTAACCAAAGTATCAGGTGATATCAGCTATAATATTGCGATGTCGGGATGGCAGGAAACTAGCAATCTGACCTTATTTGAGTTTTTGGAGCATTACGCCAATCATGGATTGCTACATGCTTTATGCACCGATATTGCCCGTGATGGGATGATGACCGGCTGTAACCGTGATCTCTACGCTTCGGTTAAGGCCGCATTTCCCAACATTAAGCTTCAGGCGTCTGGCGGCGTGAGCGCGCTGAATGACCTTGAAGGCTTGCCAACAGATGGTGTGATCATTGGTAAAGCGCTGTATGAAGGGGTGTTTAGTGTCGGGGACGCGCTGGAGGCCGTAGCATGCTGACTAAACGTATTATCGCGTGTCTAGATGTCAAAGATGGCCGTGTTGTCAAAGGTGTGCAATTCCGCAATCACCGTGACATGGGTGATATTCTGGAGCTAAGTCAGCGCTATGCCGATGAAGGGGTTGATGAGCTGGTATTTTATGATATCACCGCAAGCGCTGATGGCCGCGTGGTTGATAAAAGCTGGGTCAATGCTGTGGCGCGCCGGATCAATATTCCCTTTTGCGTTGCTGGTGGCATTCGCTCTATCGAAGATGCCAAAATTTTGCTGAATGATGGTGCCGACAAGATTTCAGTCAATTCACCTGCGCTTGAACGCCCGGTGTTTATAAGTGAACTGGCCGCGGCCTTTGGCACGCAATGCGTTGTTGTTGGTATTGATTCGCGCCGTGAAAATGATGGTTTTCAGGTCTATCAATATACTGGAGACGTTAAAAAAACGGTCAAATCCAAGCGTGATACAGTGGCGTGGGCACAACAAGCCGTATCACTTGGTGCCGGTGAGATTGTTTTGAACTGCATGAATAATGATGGCGTCAAACAAGGCTATGATCTGGCACAGCTCAAGATGGTACGTGATGCTGTCTCAGTGCCAGTCATTGCATCGGGTGGTGCTGGTGATTACGAACATTTTGTTGAATTGTTCACACAAACAAATATTGATGGTGGGTTGGCGGCATCTATTTTCCATAGTGGACAGATACCGATTCCCGATCTTAAAGCCTATCTAAAATCCAAACAAATCGAAGTGAGACTTTAGCAATGTCTGATGTGGTCATGATCAATCTGGATGCCCCGGAATGGCACAAAGATGGTGAAAGCGGGTTGTTACCTGCTATTATCCAGCATGTTGATACGCGCGAAGTGCTGATGCTTGGCTATATGAACCGTGACGCTCTGGCGGCAAGTTATGACAGCGGCAAGGTAACCTTTTATAGCCGTTCCAAGCAGCGCCTCTGGATGAAAGGCGAAAGCTCGGGCAATATATTAACACTCATTGATGTAAGACTTGATTGTGACAATGATAGCTTGTTGATTACTGCATCACCGGCTGGACCAACGTGCCATACGGGTGCGCATTCATGTTTTGGCGATGAAGCCCAATCAGATACTTTGTTTCTTGATCGTCTTGGCGCATTGATAAGGCAACGTCATGCCACTATGCCAGCAGGTAGCTATACAACCAGCCTGTTTGAAGCCGGAAAAGCGCGCATCGCCCAAAAGGTTGGTGAAGAGGGAGTTGAGCTTGCCCTGGCCCGTATGAAAGATGATAAGGCCGAAATGGCTAATGAGTCGGCAGATTTGCTGTTCCATATGATGGTATTGCTGGAAGATGCTGATTTATCACTTGCTGATGCGATTTCTGTTTTGCAAGATCGGCATAAACAAGTTTAATTACATTTTATTTGGTCTGTGACAGTTAACTTTGATCTTTGACAGTGAAAAGGAATGATATAATGCAGAATAATTCTGATCGGCCCCGCGCCATACCCACCAAACAGGCCGAAAATGAAGCTTTTGTGGTTACACGCTGGGACTTTGCACCAGGTGCGGAAACAGGGCGGCATGTGCATGCGATGGATTATGTGGTTGTCCCCCTTACAACAGGGACACTGACTATCGAGGCGGCTGATGGCCAGATCACGCAAAGCCCACTCACCAATGGTGTTTCTTATGCGCGCTATGCTGGTGTCGATCATAATGTCATCAATGACAATGACAGCCCGTTTAGCTTTATCGAGATAGAAAAAAAGACCACTTAAATTTCGCGGCGGCCATCTGGCAACCATTGTTTATTTGTAATACGCGCGCCGATCACCAAACTGTCGCACCCGTTTCCGCCATGCTTCATAACTGCCGCGTTTGAGGGTTTTGCGCATCAATGTTTTCACCTGACTGTCGGATAAGCCATAGAGCATTTCAATCTGGGCGAAACTATCATGATCCGAGAGAGCCATTTGCACAATCTCGCTTATATCTTCTTCGGCAAGCACGGGCATATTGGCAGTTTTTTTCATCGATGAAGCCACCTTCACGTTAACAACCGTTTCGACGGTAGATTTTCTGGGATAACGAGAGGATTGGCTCCCCGGGACGGATTCGAACCGCCGGCCAAGCGATTAACAGTCGCTTGCTCTACCGCTGAGCTACCGGGGAATAGAGCCATAACCTATAAGACACACCAAATCGGTAAATCACAAGGCTTGGTGAGGAGTTATACATCACCAACGCGCAGATGCAAGCGCGTTTTCATCAAAAATAAACTGCATTTTACGTGCCATTTATTCTGAAAGGTAAAATTCAGGTTATTGTCAGTATCTGTGTGGCGGCCTTCTGGATTGCTGTGGCATCAAGTGAACCCCCATCAATCTCTAATATAACCTCATGGCCATGTGCGGTGGCCGAACGCCGATAAGCCGGATCGTAATGCGTTTCGAGTAAGTCAGCTACCAAACCATCCCAGTCACCAGCAGATGATAACGCTTTCCACCCATCAACAATGTCACGGCCATAACGTTTTACCAGCCCGTCAAATAGCGGTAATAGCCGTTCTGGTTGATTGGTCATATGCTGGTAATCCTGCTTTAAAAAGGCAACACGGGCTTTTAATGGCGCTGTAACAAGGACCGTCTTTGCTGCACGCATTGAAGCGAATAACGCCGCCGGAATATGAAGTTGACCAATCTTGTTGCTTTCCGCCTCGACAAAAACCGGACGGGTGCTATCGAATTGTTCAAGATAATGCGTAATTTCGGATTCAAACAAACGCTGGGCAGGTTGATCCGCATCCGGTTCAATACCCAATAAGGAACCACGATGTCTGGCAAGCCCTTCAAGATCGATGACTTGTGCCCCTAGCGTATTTGCTGCCCGCAGAATATGCGTTTTGGCAGTGCCAGTAACGCCGCCAAGCTTTATAAAGCGCAATTTTGGCGGTATTTCATCCAGCCTTGTTAACACATCCCGCCGATAGCGTTTATATCCCCCATCGATCAATTTCACATGCCAACCGATGTCGCTAAGGATTTGTGCCATTGCACCGCTGCGCTGTCCACCCCGCCAGCAATAGACCATAGGACGCCAGTTTCGCGGCTTGTTAGCCAGACTTTGCTGTAAATGTATGGCAATATTCTGTGCCACCAATGCAGCCCCCGCAAGTTTCGCTTCAAAAGGGCCAATCTGTTTATACATGGTGCCAATATCAATGCGTTGCTGGTTGCTTAAAACCGGCAAATTTATCGCCCCTGAAATATGATCATCGGCAAATTCAGCCGGTGTGCGCACATCGATAACCGTATCGACATCATCATTGTGCCACCATTCGGTAATTCGTTTTATGGGCGCGCCCATTAGCCAGTATCCTTTGGTGACAGGGTTATGCCAGTTTTACTATGTGTTATGCGCCCGACAATTGCAGGTTGATGACCCGCCGCAACGAGCGCTGCAAGGATGTGATCAGCCTGTTCTGGCTTTGCCAGCATCGCCAGACCACCACTCGTTTGCGGATCAAATAATAACGGCGTTCTATGTTGATCACACCCATTATGATCGAGTCGAACCGCCGCCTGATTTTGGCCAGCTAGGCTGGAAACAATGCCATTATCGGCCATGAACTGGGCACCAGGCAAGGGAATGATATCATCTGGATACAAGTAACAACCCTTGGCACCTGCTCGTGTTGCCAGATTAATCACATGCCGCGCCAGACCAAACCCGGTTATATCAGTTACCCATTCGATGCCATGTTCTATGGCTATCTTGGCAGCCTGATGATTGCTCATGCACATAGTATCGGTTGCGGATGTGATCCAGTCCCCCCGGGCTTTCAATTGCATATGCCCGGCCATGACAAGGCCAGTGCCAATCGGTTTTGTCAGAATGATCACCGCATCTTTTGGAGCTGGTGTATATGCGTCACGTTCGGGACGGATGCCTGTTACAGAGAACCCAACCGATAAGGATCCACCTTCGCTGGTATGGCCGCCAACCAGCTTTACACCTGCCTTGCTATGCGCCAGTAAAGCACCTGCAAGAATTTGGGTGAGCTGGTTAGTTTGAATCGATATTTTTGCCTCATTCAAATTAATAATAGCTAATGAATATAATGGCTTTCCTAGCATTGCGTATATATCACTAAAAGCATGAACTGAAGCTATTTGACCAAGCTTAAATGGGTCTGACACAATTTCGGACAGCATATCAACGGACTGCAAAATCCGCATATTGGGTGCCGGTGAGGGCAGTGATGCGGCATCTTCTTCCAAACTGTCATCCGGCATCAGATTGGGGTCAGCTCCCATGTCAACAGCGATAGACACAGCTTCACGCATTGCATTTTGTAGCGTTTCATGGCCTGTTTTGGCACCGCAACCAAGACACCGCATAGCCGCAAACGCCGGATCACTGTGTTTGCCTTCATCGGCATTGATCGCGTCTAAAGCATCTATTTTAGGGGTAGGTGGCATGGCAAGGGATTTATATTTATCCATAAAGCGTTGATCGATCCAGACTTTGAGTCGCCACAGATAATGTGCTTTAAATCCAAATGACCCACGCGCGGCGATAGCGGCTCCGTCGGCTGTTCCAATAAGCGCTAGATAACGTGATTGAGGTTTCCATGAACGCAGTGATTGATGCTTGATGTAGCGTTGCAGATTTTGGGCAAGAATACGCCCTGCGCGCACGGCAAAAACACCTGCTTTAGGTCTGCTATATGGATGTAAAGACGCGATATCACCACTTGCAAAAATATAGGGGTGGCTCAATGACTGTAAATTTTGTCCAACGCGTATAAAGCCATTTTTATCACATTCGATTGCAGATGAGGCGAGCCAGGACGGTGGTTTCACCGCTGATACCAGAAAACAAGCGTCAAAATCATATGTCTGGCCATCACGACATGAAAGGCCATTGGCGTGAATGCTAGTGACTTCTGCACCTTTATGGATATGGGCACCAATAGCTTTCAAATCAGCTTCGATCAGTTTTCCAGCGCGTGATGCCATATGGGGCATAAGACGATGCGAGCGACTGAACAGGCGTAATTCAGGTCTTTTTCCGGTTTCAGTCACCCATCGTTTGGATAAAGCGAGCGCCAATTCACACCCTGCTGCTCCCCCACCAATAACACTCAGACTATGTTTTTTGCCAGCTAAAAGAACATTTTCTAGCCGGTGTTGAAATTGTGCAATCGGTTTGACAGGAATAGCATGATCCATTGCACCATCGATCGTGTCTAGCGCAGATTGACCGCCTATATTGACGGAAAGGACATCAAACCGAAGTGAGGGGCGATGATCAAACAGAAGCCGTTTATGGTCGGCATCAATGCCTGTGCAAGGCGCGTGAATGATCCGTGCACCAGCAAATTGCGCTAATGTGGCAAGATCGATATGCAGATCATCATCATCCCATACCCCTTCGACAAAGCCAGGTAACATTCCTGAATAAGGTGTGCGCATGTCATTCGTTACAAGGGTTAACCGAATGCCGGCTATCGGTTTCATCGCAAACATCTTCAAAACGGCGATCTGGGCATGGCCACCGCCAAGAAGAACCACATCACCCAGAATTGCAGGGTCGGATTTATCCATTAACAGCTATAGTGACCAAGCTTGCCGCTGAAATAGGCTGCTGGTGTGCCTTCCTGTTGCTTGATTGACACAACCTCACCAATAAAGATTGTGTGATCTCCACCTTCATATTCGGTCCAATGCCGGCAATCAAAACTTGCCAAGCAACCGTTTAGAACCGGATGACCAGAAACGCCTTTTTCCCATTCAACACCATCAAAACGGTTTGGTGTTTGGCTTGCAAAACGTCCACATAAATCAGCCTGTGCCGACGCCATTACATTAACAACAAAACCATCCGCATCGCGAAAGGCCTGTAAATTGGCATTACGGTTATCAAGCGACCATAAGACCAAAGGCGGATCTAATGACACGGAATTGAAAGAATTAACAGTAAGGCCGTAAGGGGTACCATCTGCTTGGACAATCGTGACAATGGTCACACCTGTCAGAAACTTGCCCATTGCATTGCGCATTTCCAGAGGTTCTACGATAGTAGAATTGTTTTTTGTCATGGTAGTCATCTCATACCCCAATTTATTCAATCATAATTAATCCAACATAGTCACTGGCACCCGAACAGCAATGGAAATATTAGCAAAGCTGGCAGAAATCAGCATTTTTACCGGATCAGCCAATGACAAAAGCGCAGCTCTGATTAGGCTGGGGAACTGTCATCAGTGGGGGGTATGGTCTGATACAATATGATTCTTAAAACATAATGCCCAAATTTTGGAGGCCCGGACCGGAATTGAACCGATGTACACGGTTTTGCAAACCGCTGCATAACCACTCTGCCACCGGGCCTGTGTGATGATGGTCAGGTAATACCTAATAGGGCAGGTCGCGTCAATGATGCCATGCAGATATTAAATAAACTTAAATGAAAATATTAAAAAAATATTAACAGCCTTATCTTTCAAGCATTCAATTGTTTGCCAAAGAGATTTTTATGAAGGTTTGTAAGAATAATTTTAGTTTTGAATGTGTGCGATCAGGATTTTCAACTATTGAACTTCTTGTCGCGCTTTCATTGTTCGCGGTGATCAGTGTTGCCGCCATTCAATTTGTTTCGCAGAATAAGATAAGTTTACTTGAAGGTCGAAACGAACTTACGACACAACAAAAGAACGCAGCCATAGCGGCCTTTATTTATGATGATTTCAGGCGTGACCGGCTGAGCGATACTTTGCAATCAGCTGTATATATTAACAGCTCAATGCCACAGGACCTTCAGGACGCGCCTCCGCTTGTTGTGGGCACTGTTTTTGGCAATGGAGACCGTCATAGCGGCACAGAGCCAAAGTGCAAGCTCGTATCTGACGCCATTATTCGTTTCAGTACTTTCGGCATTGAAAAAAATTGCAAGGATGCGGCGGGTCATAATATCGCTGAAAATATAAATGCAATTCTGTCGCGCGGTGCCAAGATCGCCTTTTCCCTTGAAGGCGGCGGCGGCCGATGTACTGTATCATTGCCAATTCAGAACGCATCATCAAACAATCCGTATTTAAGATTGTTCGTTGAGGATGCTGCCTGTTTAACGCAAGCCGCAAACCCGACATTACCTGTCAAAGCTGGAAAACAAATTATCTTTCCCCGCTATGTTGCCTATAGCCGAGACAATCCTGCCAGTTTTTATACATCTATGATCGAACCAGTTGACAAAAGCGCCCCCGGCCTCACCATAGAAATGCCTGCAATATTCACCAGCATAAGTAGCGTTTTAACAGCACTTGAAGATATTGGTGTATATGCGCTAGATACGTCATCACAACTGAATTTACAGATCAATACGGCACACCCGACAAACCGACTTCGTTTTTCGTCAATTCCATTCGGCATGACAATTACTGGCGACAATAGTTCAAACGTCACATTTTCTGGTTCAGCAACGCAAATCGAAACCCTTTTATCAAATCTTCAATATCAATCTGATAACGGGTTTTTTGGTGATGACATGCTGACCCTAAATGCTCGGGTAGGAACAATCAGCCGTACAGCATCTTCTATCATAAAGGTAACGGCAAATTGCGGTGGTGTTGCAAATGGCACGGCCACGCGTTTTGACCTTGGTCGTTATGACGCAGTAGCAGAAACATTTAATGTAAACGAATTTGTGACAAGTGTTTCGGTCTGGAGCGATGTCTATCCACAAGATTATTACGGCTATTGTGGACCGGATCCGACTGATGCAAGTCGATATGTCAAGTTTGACCGCACTGATGGTGTGCCTTCTTATTATCCCGCCAAACCTTTGCCATGCACGAGGCCACTAGATTCAGATGCAAATTTACCTGGCAAATATATCAATTATTCACCTAGAAACCGTGGTGAAATACCTGAAAGCATCACTGTGTATCTTCACGAGCAGCACACGCTTAATACCATTGATCGATTTAGTCTGTTTTTCATTTTTGACGATAATGACCAGACCGGTGGAAGAGCTACATTTCGTCTCAACAATCTAGAACCAAACAGAAACTTGACGTCTTTTGCTGATAAATTTACTTTTGCCGACGACCCACATGAATATAGACCCTCCACAATTGGATCGTATGGAAACCTTACATCAGTTCCAAACTGGACATTTGCGCATGATGGTCTGGTGCTTCCCCTTCGACTGCCCAGCAATGGAAAGCGTAATGGTAAATATGAGCTGGAATTTTATAATCAGGACCCAGACGGTGACGGCGATGTTAACCCGCGACTTCGAATGTTAGCATATGAAAATATAACAAAGTGGAACATTCGTGCCGTTAATGATTCAGGTGTCGGGGTTAGCTATCGGCAATTTGACTTGCAAAATAATCCAGATATTCAAATGCGCATTAATGAATCGCAACGCTGTCCAACACCGTAAGAAATCTAGAATTGTCCATAGTTTATCGGGTAGAAGGAGCCATCAATAACGCCCAATTTACCAGCATAAACGCCAATTTCGCCAGTTTCTGACATGGCACAGGATACAATTACAAGCTCCTCAAACACCGCACCGGTTTGGCGGCCATTATTATATGCAAATGTAACCACAGATCGTTTGTTTGAGACTGTCATCGGGGAGTGTCGGATATTAGGGCTCGAAATGTCGAAGTTCCCCAAATATTCATTATCGACCGCATTAATACGCTTGAAACAAGCTACGCCAATGGGAATAACAGATGGCGATATGCCGGTTTTGAAAAAGCTGGGAATACCACCATCAAGTTTCGTCATATGAAACCCAAGTTCAAAGTTCTCGCGCGCCTCATGCCCAAGATGTGACGTCACACGAAGCGAGACTGCGCTTTTGCGGCTGTGATTAACTGTATTGAGCAACGGCACAGCTATAGCGCCTAAAAGCGTGATAATGACGAGAACAGATATAATCGCAAAACCAGCACGCGACTCACTAATAATCTGACCATGATGATTTTTGGGATGTGCTGAAATGTTATGCTGTTTATGTTTGACGCATCGTATCATTGCTACTGTTCCATTAAGGTTGCGTTGGCCGTGCAGCCGATGAAGCCGATAATAGTCACGCGAAAATATAGCTGCAATTTATTCGATTCATTTAATGTGTCGTAATTCTGTTTTAATTAAATAATTACTTTAAATCAGTAATATAAAAAGAATTTTTAATGTAATTAATATGTTTTATATTTGTTTTTTCTTAATTTTAAAAGTTAACAGATAGTAATTTAGTGA
>NZ_CBFHNB010000036.1:0-22915 GCF_965657105.1 Puniceispirillum sp. (SeqCode) | reverse complement strand
CCTCGATCCATCGGCCACTTTGGACGCGCTCAAAATCACCTGCTTTGGTGCCTTTCTTGTGGCACAACAGGCGGCCAAGCGCATGCAAGTGCGCGGCAGTGGCAGTATCTTCTTTACGGGGGCTTCGGCGGGTGTCAAAGCCTTTCCAAATTCGTCGGTTTTTGCGATGGGTAAATTTGGCCTGCGTGCCCTTGCGCAGTCACTAGCGCGCGAACTTCATCCGCAGAATATACATATCGGGCATTTTATTATCGATGGCAGCATCCAATCATCCGCCACTATAGATAATTCCGATCATACCAGACTTGACCCTGATGAAATTGCCCGCACCTATATCGAATTTCATCGCCAGCATCGGTCTATCTGGGCATGGGAAATCGAATTGCGCCCTTGGGTGGAAACCTTCTAAATTATCTTCATCTTCCAACATGTATAAAGAATATCTCACACCGCGTTCAGATCGATTGCGATCATCGTGTCAAATACATATATATATTAGCTGATGAAAATATCGTTATTTGGGGTATGGGATGAAAGCTTTACTTTTTGGATCAATCGGCGTCATCGCAGAAACCTCTGAGTTACAGCGTCAGGCCTATAATATGGCTTTTGCCGAGCATGATCTTGATTGGTATTGGAATGTTGCAAATTATTGCCGGCTTCTAAATGAGCCAGGCGGCGTGAAACGTTTGACCTCTTATGCAAGTGGCAAAGTTTCACCAGATTTAATCCATAGCATTCACCAAGCGAAAGAAAGCTTTTTTGAAACCTTGCTCATGCAAGGTATCGCGCCGCGTGCGGGTGTAGTTGGATGCCTTGAACATTGCGCCCGACAGAATATTAAAGTCGGCTTTATCACAACGACGTCGCAACGGAATATCGATAATCTGGCAAAGGCATTATCGCGTCATATTGACTTTGGCTGTTTTGATCTCATCACAACCAAGCAGGACGTGATTGAGGAAAAGCCAAATGGTGCTGTTTACCAGCTAGCGGTCACAAAATTAGGCGTTGCGCCCGAAGACGCTGTGGCCATCGAGGATACCGAGCCTAATCAGGAAGCCGCGCTGCAAGAACAAATCCTTTGTTACCTATATGCAGGTGAGTATGCAACCACGCGCCATAATATCAATGCCGTGAAAAACTTGGATATTATCAGCAGTCAAATATCCTAAAGAACAGGCGTGCGCACCCTCTAATACATTGTGGATAGCGTCACTAGGCTAAGCACCCTAGTCATTACAACAGGCTCAAAACCCATGGCGTCGCGTCGCGGAGTCCAGATTGTTTACCGTGAAATCTCTGCCAGTCAGATCATCCAAAAACCCCCGTATCATGATTGGTATCATGATCGGTGTAATGATCGGTATGAATACGATAGGTGCGTTATTTACTATATGCAGATTATGTTATTATATGGTTTAGTCGGGATCGTTATAAGGCAACTGGCGGATAATGTGCAGACAGACACATGCTAGGCCATGTCTGGTTTTGAAGAAATGGAAACACAATGTTAACCTGGTTACGCACCATGCCGGCATCAAAACGTGGTGCTGTGCTTCTTGTTTCTGGGATCTCTATTTTCGGGTTCTCGGACAATTTGACATTGCTGGTTTCGGATCAGGTTGGTGTTGGCCAGTTTCATTTTAGCCGGTCATTATTCGCGGTTCTGATGGTGGCGCTTCTTGGCAGGGTTTTTGGGCTTTCCGTTATGCCACGTCATTGGAAGCCTATGCTGGCCAGAACTGGCTTCATGGTGACATCGATTTTGCTTTATTTCAGCGTCATGCCGATGATGCCGATTGCCGAAGCAGGTGCAGGCCTTTTTACATCACCTATTTTTGTTCTGTTATTTTCAATGGTTCTGTTTAAAGAGCGCATCGGGTGGCGTCGGATAATCGCTGTGCTAATTGGTACAATCGGGGTCATTCTTGTTTTGCAGCCAGGCAGAGACGGCTTTGCCATTTATCATATGTTGCCGGTCATCGCGGGGGCGTCCTATGCTATGGGGTCAATCATCACCTATCGGTATCTTCAAGACGAAAGTTCGCTCGCCATTTTGATGAGTTTTATCGTGAGCATCGGACTATGTGGCGCCCTTGGGACATCTGCCTTAACACTCTTTCCAGTATCGCCCGATTTGCTGGAACAAGCGCCTTTCCTGTTCAGAGGCTGGCACGCTGTCGATGGTGTGTTTTGGTTTTGGATGGTTATAATTGCGGCGGGTGCTTGCGCGGCCTTATCCTTGATGACGCGAGCCTATCAACTGACTAAAACGAGTTATGCCGCGATCTATGAATATGCCTATCTGATTTCAGTCGGTTTATTTGGCTGGCTGTTTTGGGGAAACATGCCCAACGCCATAAGTATTATTGGCATTGCCCTTATCGTAAGCGCTGGCGTCATTATTGTGCTGGCACAGCAAAATATGGATGACGCCTAGATAATCACGAACGCTTATCAATTCAGCTTTTCAGCAAATTTATGAATATTGTTGAAAAGGTTTCCGGCTTTATAATTTTCATTCATCGAAATGGTCACCAAAACGGTATCAGTTGTTTCATCAAGCACGACGAACTGACCGCCATGCCCCTGCAAGACCATCGCCACTATGAAACTGGTTGGTCAAGCATATATTCTCACAACCCACGGCAAGCCCATATCCACCGCCGAATCGATGAGCTAGATGTTTTCAAAATGGTGTCGCCAAGCAGGGCTTGAGAACCGGACGGCACACGGTGTCCGCAAGGCCGTCGGCAATATTCTGGCCGAGGCAGGATGTAGCCAGTATTAGATGATGGCGATACATGGCCATAGCGAGTCACGCACATCGGAAGTTTACACACGCGGCGTCAAGCGACCAGAACTGGCGAGACAGGCATAGAAACCATGCGAGGCATGGAATGGTAACGACAACGAAAGAAAGCTAGGGTGGAAAAATGTCCCATGATCTATTTTAACGTGGGACACTTCGGATCGCAAAGCGCTGATAAATAATATATTTTTTGGGGGAAATGGTGCTGGCGGAGAGACTCGAACTCCCAACCGCCCGATTACAAATCGGGTGCTCTACCAATTGAGCCACGCCAGCACGTAACGGTCTTTTACCAGAGTTTTTGCTGGGGTCAACAGTTTGCGATCGCAAAGTTTAAACAATTTATCCTAATGCGCTATTTTGGCCATCATGAGTCGGATAATCCGCGCCAGTTCCTTTGCCAGCATATTATGGCTACCTTCAGCGACATACATGAAGATTCCATAATTGGGTAGGGGTGGCAGTCCGGCCTCGGCGGGGATTTCATCCCAATCGGGATTGTTAGTACCTTCCAGCACCGCCGTGATCGCTAGGTCGGCACTGATAAAGGCCATAATATTCTGATTATCATAACTGCTAAATGGAATATCCCAAGTGATATCATGCTGGTCAAGTGCGGCTATGGCTTCGCCGCGGAAAATACAGGTTGGTTGATAGGCCAGCTGAAATGGCCGTTTTTTCCAGACCGCACCACCAGCCGCGCTATACCAGCTTGGCGTCCGTTGTAATAACTTGGCATCGGCATCGCCCTTGGTCTCGGTGGTTAGGATAATATCGGCGCGGCCATGCGCCAGCGCATATTCGTGGGCGTCCAGCCACGCATATTCGCTCCTTTTACAACGAACGCGGGCGATGCCCGACGGCGCGCTAGACCAGCTTGGCGTATCAGCCTTTGGCCGCATATAGGGCGATTGCGGCGGCGATAGATACATTCAGGCTGTCGGCTTCAGCCGCGATATCGATTCGGACAAGATGATCGCAATGTTCGCGGCTTAGCCGACGCAAGCCCGGGCCTTCGGCGCCCAGCATGATGGCCAGACGCCGAAAATCTGCCAGCGCCCCAACATCCATCGTGCCATCACCAGCCAAACCGGCAACGGTGATATCATGATCCTGTAAGCTCTCGACTGCCCGTGCCAGATTGACCACCCGAATGATAGGGATATGTTCAAGTGCGCCTGTTGCTGTCCGGGCAAGCGCACCATTTTCTTCGGGTGCATTCCGATGTGTGGTGATAATCGCGTTACACCCAAAGGCGCGTGCTGAACGCAAAATAGCCCCAACATTACGGGGGTCGGAAATCTGATCAAGCATGATGATACGTATAGGCTTATCGGCACTGTCAGCGATGAAATCGTCAAGATGCGGGGCGTCCAATGGCCAGACGGCTGCCGCCATGCCCTGATGCACTGCCTTTTCGCTATCATGCCCGCCAATGCCATCAAGTCGCCGCCGTTCAATTGGGCGAGCGTCGGGCAGTTCGGCTTGTCGGTTTGCTTCCAGATCTTGGTATAGCGCGTCAAAGCTATCACGACTGTCATCAGTTATATAAAGAGCGGCGATACGGCGATTTGGATTGGCGAGTGCCGCGGCAACAGCATGTCGTCCCCACAGAAAATAGCCACCTTGAGGAGGTTTTGGCGCGGCTTTTATTTGTGCATCGTCATTTTGCCTAGTTGATGCCCCCCGACGCGATGCTTTTGACACGCTTCGACCAGATATGCTTGGCGCATGTTTTACAGAGTCAAAAGGTGGGTTTTTACCTTGGCTTTTGACCTTGGGTCGCTTTTTACTGCTTTTTGGGCTCATTATATGACTTCTTTGTTGACAAACTGGCTCGTACTTTTTAATTCGCAAGACCTTCATTTTTTCGCAAGTCAAAAGGTGCAGGTATTTAAGGCAATCCGGTGGGGTGGCCGAGTGGTTAAAGGCAGCAGACTGTAAATCTGCCCGCGTAGCGTACGTAGGTTCGAATCCTACCCCCACCACCATTGTTATGGCATCAATTTGCCAGTATATACAGTTTTTCCCGTCAGCTAGCTGATAAATAATCCATCGGACCTTTCAATGCCTGCGGCACGGTCCACCATTTTAGAGAAAAGGGCGAGCCCATGTCTAAGGAAAAGTTTGATCGTTCCAAGCCACATTGTAACATCGGAACGATTGGTCACGTTGACCATGGTAAGACGACATTGACAGCAGCGATCACTAAGGTGATGGCGGAAGCTGGCGGCGCGGAGTTTCAGGATTACGACCAGATTGACAAGGCACCAGAAGAGCGTGCCCGCGGCATTACCATTTCAACAGCACATGTTGAATATGAGACAGATAACCGTCACTACGCGCATGTTGATTGCCCGGGTCACGCCGATTATGTAAAGAACATGATCACAGGTGCGGCGCAGATGGATGGCGCGATTCTGGTTGTATCAGCGGCTGATGGCCCGATGCCGCAGACACGCGAGCATATTTTGTTGGCGCGTCAGGTTGGTGTGCCGGCTTTGTGCGTATTCATGAACAAGGTTGACCAGGTTGACGATGAAGAGTTGCTTGAGCTTGTTGAGATGGAAATTCGCGAATTGCTGTCATCATATGAGTTCCCAGGCGATGATATTCCGATTATCAAAGGATCGGCATTGACCGCGCTTGAGGGTGGTGACGAAAAGATTGGTGCTGGTGCGATCAACGAATTGATGGCGGCGGTTGATGCGTATATTCCCCAGCCAGAGCGTCCGAAGGATCAGCCATTCTTGATGCCGATTGAGGATGTGTTCTCGATTTCGGGTCGTGGTACGGTTGTGACTGGCCGCATTGAGCGCGGCATTGTGAATGTTGGCGAAGAGATTGAGATTGTTGGCCTAAAAGATACACAAAAGACAACCTGTACGGGTGTTGAGATGTTCCGCAAGCTGCTTGATCAGGGTGAAGCTGGCGATAATGTTGGTGTGTTGTTGCGTGGTACCAAGCGTGAGGAAGTTGAGCGTGGTCAGGTTCTATGTGCGCCAGGTTCGATTGCACCACATACTGAGTTCAAGGCCGAGGCTTATATCCTGACCAAGGATGAGGGTGGCCGTCATACGCCGTTTTTCTCGAACTATCGTCCACAGTTCTATTTCCGTACGACGGATGTGACAGGTTCGGTTGAGCTGCCATCAGGCACCGAAATGGTTATGCCAGGTGATAATATCGCGATGACCGTGACCTTGATTGCACCGATTGCGATGGATGAAGGCTTGCGCTTTGCGATCCGCGAAGGTGGCCGCACCGTGGGTGCTGGTGTCGTCGCAACTGTGATAAAATAAATCGAATACCCAGCCTGATTGATGTTACAATCAGGCTGATAGAAGTTTAGGAGTGTAGCTCAATTGGTAGAGCACCGGTCTCCAAAACCGGGGGCTGTGGGTTCGAGTCCCTCCGCTCCTGCCATTTTCACCGATGGTATTATGAAAACCTCTAGCTGTAATGGCTGGGGGTTTTTTCATGGGTTTAACGGTTGTGCCTGTGGATATATCAGTGAAACCTATGACCGTGGCATGAACCCTGCAAAAGTATTAAATGCTCGGTGTTTTCACGTCACATCTATTGCACCGCGACGATGCGCTCGCGCCGGAACATATAAATGCCGGTGGCAACGATGATTGCCATGCCGCTCAGCGTCAGATTGTCAGGCCATTCGTCAAATACCACATATCCCAGAATGATCGCCCAGATCAGCGCTGAATAGCGGAATGGCGACACAAAGCTGATATCGCCAACCCGCATGGTCATGACGCTGAACAGATAGGCCACAACAATCACGCATGCTGTCGCCACCAATATAACCCAGCTTGTTAATGATGGGGGCACCCAGCCTGATGCAGGCATCATGACCGCGCCAAGACTTGTAATAGCGATCGCGGTAATCAGCGTGACAAATAAAGATGGCATATCGCGCGACAGACGGCGGGTGACAATATCGCGCACGGTTACACAGGCAACCGCCGCTAGCCCCCATAATGAATACAGGCTGAAACCATCTGTCCCAGGGCGTATGATAATCAGAACCCCGATGAAGCCAATAATGATCGCGCTCCAACGCCGCCAGCCTACAGGTTCGCCTAGGAACAACGCCGCCACCATCGTCACGCTCAGAGGCAGCGTCTGTAAGATCGCAATGATATTGGCCAGTGGCATATTCGCCAATGCTGTTAGAAAGCAGATTGTCGCCGCTACTTCGGCGCCAGCGCGAATCAGAACGATGCTCATGTCATGGCGGCTTGCGCGCACAAACAGCTGATTGCGTCGATGCGCCATATAGGTGATCACGGGTAAACATAGCAAGCCACGTAACAACACGGCTTGGAATAACGGTATGTCACCAAACAAAAATTTCATCATAGTGTCATTGGCGGTAAAGAAGAGTACGCTAATCGCCATCAGCGCCGCACCGCGGGTATTGTCTGAGACAGGCATGTGTTTCATATCCAATGGCTGTCATGCTGTATCGCACCGCCTTAATTTCACCTAGGCTTATCGTAAGCTAGGGTCAAGTATATAAAGCGCTTCGACCACGTGGCGCTTTGATTTTGTTCCATGCGGTGACGTGCGTTAAGGCGGTAAAATTTTGTTGCTACATATATGCTTAAATCCCATATCAAGGGTTGCTTTGCCGGTGATGTTTTGGTAATAGGCTTCATCCACGGTGGCATTCTTCGACTTTATTGGTTGTAACAGGATTTCCCGGCACAGGCACATAGGCCTTGGTCGGGGACTTGGGCTGAGAGTATTAACTAGGAAAGACGATGCAAATGTATGCTGCTATTGTGAAAATTGAACTTGAAGTGGCAGCTATCGATGGCTAAAGTGTCGCCCGCACAGTTTGTTAGGCAGGTACGTCAGGAAATCAGTCGTATTTCTTGGGCGTCTCGGCGTGAAACAGGAACAGCTACGCTTACTGTGTTTATTATGGTAACCATTGCCGCGATTTTCTTTTTGCTGGTGGATATGGTGCTTTCGAATGTTGTCCAGTTTGTTCTAGGCCTTGGTAGCTAGGAGCCCTAGTAGCTGGGAACGAAGTGGTTTTTTTGTGGTTTTGCTAATGGCAAGACAAATTGGGATTTATTGATGGCCAAACGCTGGTACGTTGTTCATGTGTTCTCAGGATCTGAGAAAAAGGTCGCTCAGGCAATCACCGAGCAGGCCGCGACGCATGGGCTAGAAGATCAGATCGATGAAGTGATGGTTCCTACCGAAGAGGTAGTTGAGATGCGCCGTGGTGTGCGCGTCCAGTCCGAACGTAAATTCTTCCCCGGTTATATCCTTGTGAAACTGGAACTCAGCGACGAGGCGTGGCAGCTTGTCACCAGCCAGCCGCGGGTCACAGGTTTCTTGGGCGGCAAAGGCAAGCCCATTCCGATTACCAATGGTGAGGCTGAACGCCTGATCAAGCAGATGAGCGACGGCGTCGAGCGCCCCCGTTCAACAATCACATTCGACGTTGGCGAGCAGGTACGCGTATCTGATGGCCCGTTTGCCTCCTTTAACGGATATGTTGAAGAGGCTGATGATGATAAGGCAAGGTTGAAAGTTACAGTGTCTATCTTTGGGCGCTCAACCCCAGTCGAGCTGGAATATAGTCAGGTAGAAAAAGTTTAAACAGATGCGGTTAACGCAATAACGATGGCATCACTTAACATGATGTCCCGTAAGTCAGGGAAAGATAGTTATGGCAAAGAAGATTGACGGATATATCAAGCTGAATATTCCAGCTGGTGCGGCTAACCCGTCACCACCGGTAGGCCCAGCATTGGGCCAGCGCGGTGTAAATATCATGGAATTTTGTAAGGCGTTCAACGCGGCGACTGACTCACTGGAAAAGAATATGCCTATTCCAGTTGTTATCACCGTGTATCAGGACAAGTCCTTTACTTTCACCACTAAAACAGCACCAGTTAGCTATTTCCTGAAAAAAGCTGCGGGCTTGCCAAAAGGTGGTCAGGAGCCTGGCCGTACTGTGGCGGGTAAAGTGACAATGGCGCAGGTGCGCGAAATCGCCGATCAAAAGATGGGTGATATGAATGCGGTTGATATTGAAGGTGCCACAAAGATGGTGATGGGTTCTGCCCGCGCTATGGGCCTTGAAGTGGTGGAGGGCTGAACTAATGGCTAAACAGACAAAGAACTTACGTGCTGCTTATGAAGCGGTTGACCGGAACAAAGCCTACGCGCTAGCTGAGGCTGTCGAGCTGGTAAAATCAAACGCCAAGGCAAAATTTGACGAAACGATCGAAGTTGCCATGAATTTGGGTGTTGATCCCCGTCACGCTGACCAGATGGTTCGCGGTGTTGTGGCGATGCCTAATGGCACGGGCAAAACCATGCGGGTTGCGGTTTTTGCCAAAGATGCCAAAGCTGATGAGGCCAAAGCCGCCGGTGCTGACCTTGTTGGTGCTGATGATCTTGCCGAAGCTATCCAGAATGGCGAATCTGCTTTTGATCGCGTGATTGCAACGCCTGACATGATGGGTGTTGTTGGTCGTCTTGGTAAGGTGCTTGGCCCACGTGGTCTGATGCCTAACCCAAAGCTGGGCACGGTGACTGCGGATGTTGCCGAGGCTGTTAAAGCTGCTAAGGCAGGTGAAGTTCAATATCGCGCTGAAAAGGCTGGTGTTGTGCATGCTGGTGTTGCCAAAGCGAGTTTTGGTGCCAAGCAGATCGAAGAAAATGCCAATGCCTTTATCGAAGCTGTTCGCAAGGCGCGTCCAAGCGGTGCCAAAGGCACTTATATCAAAAAGATCACAATCAGCTCAACTATGAGCGCTGGCGTGTTTGTCGAAGATAACGCCTAGACGAATTTGAATTCTTCATCGGCGCGGTGACGTGTCGATGATGATTAGGGGTGGTGCTTGCACGACCCCGCACCTGTCCAAGACTGCAGGGGCGCCGATCCAGCCATTAGGCTGACACGTGCTTAATAACCTGTAATAGACGGGGAGCAAAAGCGGAATTACCGCTTGAACTTCTTATGGGCAGGCCAGCGGACCGGAGGATTGTTTCCGGTCTTGTTTTGCAACCGGGATGGCATGCCCAACAGGGCATAAGATCCTAAACGAAGAGTGGAGATTATCGGTGAATAGAACAGAAAAAGCCGAATTGATCGAAACCCTGCAAGCAACCTTCAATGCGTCAACAACAATTGTTGTGGCACATCAGGTTGGTTTGACCGTTGCAGAGAGTGGCGAACTGCGTCTAAAGATGCGGGAAGCCGGTGCTGGCTTTAAGGTAACCAAAAACCGGATTGCCAAGCTAGCGCTTAAAGACACGCGCTACGAAGATTTGGACAGCCTGTTTACCGGACCAACAGCGATTGGTACGTCGCAAGACCCGGTGGCAGCAGCCAAAACCCTCGTAGAATTTGCCAAGTCGAATACAAAATTGACCATCATCGGCGGCAGTATTGACGGGAAAATTCTCGACAAGTCTGGCGTTGAAGCGTTGGCCAAATTGCCATCACTTGACGAATTGCGCGGCAAGCTTGTTGGGCTTTTACAAGCACCAGCAGGGAAACTTGCACGTGTGGCTCAGGCTCCGGCCGGAAAGCTCGCACGCGTCATCAAAGCACGCGAAGACCAATTGCAGAGTTCATAATTTAAACCTAGAAGTTCAAGCTTAATGGAGTATACAAATGGCTGATATAGCAAAAATCGCAGAAGATCTTTCCAACCTTACAGTTCTCGAAGCTGCTGAGTTGGCAACTATGCTGGAAGAGAAGTGGGGCGTTTCTGCTGCTGCTGCTCCTATGGCAATGGCAATGCCAGCTGGCGGCGGTGACGCTGGCGGCGCGGCTGAAGCAAAAACCGAATTTGACGTTGTTCTGACTGCCGCTGGTGCATCAAAGATCAATGTTATTAAAGAAGTTCGCGCGATCACAGGTCTTGGCCTGAAAGAAGCAAAAGACCTCGTCGAAGCTGCACCTAAGGCTGTTAAAGAAGCTGTGTCTGAAGACGAAGCAAACGAAATTAAAGGCAAGCTTGAAGAAGCTGGCGCCTCTGTCGAAGTTAAGTAACTTTGACGGAACAGCTTGAATTTAAAAGCTGTTGAAATTGCTTGCACCGGGTGGCGTTTCGCTATCCGGTGCAAGGTCGTTAAAAACCTGAAAGCTGAATGATTTTCGCTTGAGGGACTAAACCACGCTTCCAGCTTAGCTTTTTTTTAGTTGGGAAGCAGAGATTTTGATGAGGGATCACTAAATGGCATCGCATGTAAGTACCTTGGATAGTCGCAAGCGGGTTCGCCGCACGTTTGGGCAGCTGGAAGAAATCACCCCAATGCCAAACCTGATTGATGTTCAGCGGTCAAGTTATGATACTTTTTTGCAAATGGATGTTCCGGTTCCCGATCGTATTGATCATGGGTTGCAGGAAACCTTCAAATCAGTGTTCCCGATCGGTGATTTCGCTGGTCGTTCGATACTTGAATTTGTGTCTTATGATCTGGAAAAGCCGAAATATGATGTTGAAGAATGTCAACAGCGCGGGCTAACCTATGCCTCGCCGCTTAAAGTGACCTTACGACTGGTGGTCTGGGAAGAAGACGAAGATACAGGCGCGCGTTCAATCCGCGACATCAAGGAACAGGACGTCTATATGGGCGATCTGCCGCTAATGACGTCAAATGGTACCTTTATTGTGAATGGCACCGAGCGAGTGATCGTTTCACAGATGCACCGTTCGCCAGGCGTGTTCTTTGACCATGACCGCGGCAAAACACATGCTTCGGGCAAATTGCTGTTTGCCGCCCGCGTTATTCCTTATCGCGGGTCATGGCTGGATTTTGAATTTGATGCCAAAGATATTCTGAATGTGCGGATTGACCGCAAGCGTAAACTGCCATCAACCACTTTTATGATGGCTTTACCCGATGCTGATTCATTGACCTATATGGAGGCCTGCGAAGAATCAGGTGAAGACGTTGATCCAACGCGTATTGTTGGCATGAGCCGCGAAGAAATTCTTGGCTATTTTTATAATGCGGTTGACTATAAGCGTGATGGTGATGGTTGGCGTCACGCGCTTGACCCTGAAACCCTTAAAGGTAGCCAGCTGATACGCGATCTTGTTGATGCCGACACCAAAAAAGTTGTTGCCAAATCAGGCACAAAAATGACACCACGCTCGCTGAAAAAGCTGGTTGAAGATGGCGTTAAAGACATACTGGTGCCTGATACAGATATTCTGGGCCGGTTTATTGCTGAAGACATCATCAATATGTCGACTGGCGAAGTCTATGCCGAAGCGGGTGAAGAAATCACCGAAGAGCTGATGGCACGCTTTGTTGAAAACGGAAATGATGAGATCAGCATCTTGTTCATTGATAATGTCAATTATGGTCCGCATCTGCGCAATACTCTTGCCGCTGACCGGAATACCTGCCGTGAAGAGGCGCTGGTTGATATTTATCGTGTTATGCGTCCGGGCGAGCCACCAACATTAGAAAGCTCGCATGCTTTGTTCCAGAGCCTGTTTTTCACATCAGAGCGTTATGATTTGTCATCGGTTGGACGTGTAAAGATGAATTCACGCCTTGAACTAGATACAGATGATTCTGTTCGTATCTTGCGCAAGCAAGACGTGATGGCGATCTTGAAAGTGCTGACTGGTCTGAAAGATGGTCGCGGTGATATTGATGATATCGACCATCTTGGTAACCGCCGGGTACGTTCGGTTGGTGAATTGATGGAAAACCAGTATCGTGTGGGTCTGTTACGGATGGAACGTGCCATTCGTGAACGCATGGGTTCAGTTGAAATCGACACTGTCATGCCTGCCGATCTGATTAACGCCAAGCCGGCGGCTGCCGCTGTACGTGAATTCTTTGGCTCATCGCAGTTATCTCAATTTATGGATCAGACCAACCCCTTGTCTGAAATTACTCATAAACGCCGCGTATCGGCGCTTGGGCCGGGCGGTTTGACCCGTGAACGTGCGGGCTTTGAAGTGCGCGATGTGCATCCAACGCATTATGGCCGGATTTGCCCAATTGAAACACCTGAAGGCCCAAATATTGGCTTGATTAACTCGCTGGCCACCTTTGCCCAAATCAATCGTTACGGCTTTATTGAAACACCCTATCGTAAAGTTGTCGAAGGTAAGGTGACAGACGAAGTGCGCTATATCTCGGCGATGGAAGAAGGTCGGTATACAATTGCCCAGGCGAATGCCGAACTTGATGATAAGGGCGTATTTGTTGGTGAATTGATTCCGGTGCGTCGGGCTGGCGAAATTGGCCTTGCGCGTCCAACCGATATCGAACTTATGGACGTATCGCCGAAACAGCTAGTTTCGGTTGCTGCGGCTTTGATTCCGTTCCTCGAAAATGATGATGCGAACCGCGCCTTGATGGGGTCGAACATGCAACGTCAGGCTGTGCCTCTGGTGAAATCCGAAGCTCCGATCGTGGGCACCGGTATGGAAGCCCGTGTTGCGCGTGACTCGGGTGTGACAATCGTTGCAAAACGTGCTGGTGTAATCGATCAGGTCGATGCCACACGTATTGTTGTTCGTGCCAGTGAAGAAACCGCAGAAGATGTGTCACCAGTTGATATCTATAGCCTGTTGAAATTCCAGCGTTCAAATCAGAATACAACAGTCAACCAGCGTCCGCTTGTCAAAGTAGGCGATACGGTTCGTCGTGGTGATATCATTGCCGATGGCCCATCAACCGAAGACGGTGAATTGGCGCTTGGCCGGAATGTGCTTGTCGCCTTCATGCCATGGAATGGTTACAACTTTGAAGATTCAATCCTGATTTCTGAGCGTATCGTCCGTGACGACGTATTCACCTCGATTCATATCGAAGAATATGAAGTGATGGCGCGTGATACAAAGCTTGGTCAGGAAGAAATCACCCGTGACATTCCCAATGTCGGTGAAGAAGCTCTGAAGAATCTTGACGAGGCTGGCATTGTATATGTCGGCGCCGAAGTCGGGCCTAGTGATATTCTGGTTGGTAAGGTGACACCAAAGGGTGAATCACCAATGACACCTGAAGAAAAACTGCTCCGTGCCATTTTTGGTGAAAAGGCGTCTGATGTTCGTGATACCTCACTGAAACTGCCACCAGGCGGTTCAGGCACGGTTGTCGAAGTGCGTGTGTTCTCTCGTCGTGGTGTTGAAAAAGACGAACGTGCGCTGGCGATTGATCGCGCCGAAATAGATCGTCTTGGCAAAGACCGTGATGACGAACGTAGCATTCTTGAGCGTGGCTTTTATGGCCGTATGACCGAACTCTTTGCTGGTCAGACAGTGGCTTCGGGGCCAAAAGGCGTGAAAGCAGGCACTAAAATCGATGATGCGTTGCTTAATGAACTGCCAAAGTCACAATGGCAGCAAATTGCTGTTAAAGATGACAATGTGCAAAAGCTGATTGAAGCGCAGATTGCCAACTTTGAAAATGCTGTTGCGGCTTTGCAGGCACGTTTCAATGATAAGGTTGACAAGCTCCAAGGTGGTGATGAATTGCTGCCAGGCGTGATGAAGATGGTAAAGGTCTTTGTTGCCGTGAAGCGCAAGCTTCAGCCTGGTGACAAAATGGCTGGCCGTCATGGTAACAAGGGTGTGATTTCGCGGATCGTTCCGGCCGAAGATATGCCATATCTTGAAGATGGTACGCCGGTCGATATCGTGCTGAATCCGCTTGGTGTGCCGTCGCGAATGAATGTTGGTCAGATTCTTGAAACTCATCTTGGGTGGGCGGCGCGTGGTCTTGGTAAACAGGTTGGTGCGGCTGCTGAAGCGGCGCGTGCTACTGCTGATACCTCAAATCTGCGTGATACCTTGTCGGGCATATATTCAGAAGAGCAGTATAAGAACGAATTGGCGGTCATGGATGATGACCAGATCATTGAACAGGCCGAAATTCTTGGTCGCGGCGTGCCAATGGGAACGCCGGTGTTCGATGGTGCGCGGGAAGCCGATGTTGTGGGTCTGTTGAAAAAGGCTGGCCTCAGTGAAACAGGTCAGGAATGGCTTACCGATGGCCGAACAGGCGAGGTCTTCGACCGGGCGGTTACCGTTGGCTATATCTATATGCTGAAATTGCATCACCTTGTTGATGACAAGATCCATGCCCGTTCGATCGGTCCTTACTCGCTGGTTACCCAGCAGCCTCTTGGTGGTAAGGCACAGTTCGGAGGACAACGCTTTGGTGAGATGGAGGTCTGGGCACTTGAAGCTTATGGTGCGGCCTACACCTTGCAGGAAATGCTAACCGTGAAGTCGGATGACGTGTCTGGCCGTACAAAGGTTTATGAAGCCATTGTCCGCGGTGATGATGACTTTGAATCTGGCATTCCGGAGTCTTTCAACGTTCTGGTCAAAGAGCTGCGCTCACTTGGTCTGAATGTCGATTTGCATGAGGCAGAATACTAAGCCGTAAAGGCTAACGCCCCCACCGCGACGCCGTTGGGTGGCAGGTAATTAATTGAAACCAACTTATGTTGGAAAGGTAGATAGATGAACGATTTGATGAATCCTTTCGGGCAAGCACAAGGTCCGCAGAGCTTTGACAAAATCAGAATTTCCATCGCATCACCCGAGCGTATTCGGTCATGGTCATTCGGTGAGATTAAAAAGCCTGAAACGATCAACTACCGTACGTTTAAGCCGGAAAAAGACGGTCTTTTCTGTGCCCGTATTTTTGGTCCTGTTCGTGATTACGAATGTCTTTGCGGTAAATATAAGCGGATGAAGTATCGCGGTATTATCTGCGAGAAATGTGGTGTTGAAGTAACCTTGTCCAAAGTGCGTCGTGAACGCATGGGTCACATCGAACTGGCCGCACCGGTTGCGCATATCTGGTTTTTGAAATCACTGCCAAGCCGTATTGGTCTGCTTGTCGATATGACATTGAAGGATCTGGAACGCGTCCTCTATTTTGAGAATTTCGTCGTTATCGAGCCTGGTATGACATCGTTGGTCAAAGGCCAGCTTCTGTCAGAAGAAGAATATTACGATGCCCAGGACGAATTTGGTGACGATGCGTTCGAAGCCAGTATTGGCGCCGAAGCGATCAAGAAAATTCTTGTTGATCTTGATCTTGACCAAGAACGTATAAAGATCCGTGAAGAACTGATCGCTACCGGATCCGAAGCCAAGCGCAAGAAACTGGTAAAGCGTCTGAAGCTTGTCGATGCTTTCAAGGATTCTGGATGTCGTCCTGAATGGATGATCCTTGACGTTGTGCCTGTGATTCCACCGGAATTGCGTCCGTTGGTACCGTTGGATGGGGGTCGTTTTGCCACCTCTGATCTGAATGATCTTTATCGCCGGGTTATCAACCGTAATAATCGTCTAAAGCGGTTGATTGAACTGCGTGCACCAGACATTATTGTCCGCAACGAAAAGCGCATGTTGCAGGAATCGGTTGATGCCTTGTTTGATAATGGTCGTCGTGGCCGGGTTATCAGCGGTGTTAATAAGCGTCCGCTGAAATCGCTATCTGATATGCTTAAAGGCAAGCAAGGTCGTTTCCGTCAGAACTTGCTTGGTAAGCGCGTCGATTATTCAGGCCGTTCGGTTATCGTTGTCGGACCTGAACTTAAACTGCATCAATGTGGTTTGCCAAAGAAGATGGCGCTAGAACTATTCAAGCCGTTTATCTATTCAAAGCTAGAGCTATATGCGATGGCGAGTACGGTCAAAATGGCGAAACGCATGGTGGAAAAAGAACGTCCCGAAGTCTGGGATATTCTTGAAGAGGTGATCCGCGAGCATCCGGTGATGCTGAACCGGGCACCAACCCTGCACCGTCTTGGTATTCAGGCGTTTGAGCCGGTTTTGGTTGAGGGCAAGGCCATTCAACTGCATCCATTGGTATGTACAGCCTTTAACGCTGACTTTGATGGCGATCAAATGGCGGTGCATGTGCCTCTGTCGCTTGAAGCCCAGCTTGAAGCCCGCGTTCTGATGATGTCGACAAACAACATCCTCAGCCCGGCAAATGGCAAGCCGATCATAGTGCCGTCACAAGATATCATCCTTGGCCTCTATTATATGTCGATGATCCGTGACGGTGAAAAGGGCGAAGGCATGGCGTTCTCGAACGTCAAGGAAATCCTGCTTGCCCTTGGCAATGGTTCAGTGAGCCTGCATGCCAAGGTAAAGGCGCGTGTCCCAACGCGTGATGCTAATGGTGAGCGCGTGTTAGCGGTTGTTGAAACAACCCCGGGTCGTGCCCAGCTGGCTGATCTGCTGCCTGACAACCCGTCTTGTTCGTTTGAGCTTGTGAACAAGCTGATGACCAAGAAAGAGGTGAGTAACGTTATCGATCACGTCTATCGCCATTGTGGTCAGAAAGACACGGTCATTTTCTGTGACCGTTTGATGGGGCTTGGTTTTGGTCAGGCGTGTGACGCGGGTATCTCCTTTGGTATTGCCGATCTGACAACGCCTGAACTGAAGGAAAAATTCGTTAATGAAGCCGAAGCCGAGGTCAAGACGTTCGAACAGCAATATCTCGATGGTCTGATTACGCAAGGTGAGAAATATAACAAGGTGGTCGATGTCTGGTCACGTTGTTCGGATCTTGTCGCTGACGAGATGATGAAAGGTATTTCAACCGAGACCGATGGCGAACCGATTAATTCAGTCTGGATGATGGCACATTCCGGTGCGCGTGGTTCGGCTGCTCAGATCAAACAGCTGGCTGGTATGCGGGGACTGATGGCCAAGCCGTCAGGCGAGATCATTGAAACACCAATCATTTCATCCTTTAAAGAAGGTTTGAATGTTCTGGAATATTTCAACTCGACGCATGGTGCCCGTAAAGGTCTGGCTGACACCGCTTTGAAAACGGCGAATTCGGGGTATTTGACACGTCGTCTTGTTGACGTGGCGCAGGATTGTATCATTCGTGAAGTCGATTGCGGCACCTCCAAAGGCCTTACCATTCGTCCCGTTCTAAATGGCAGTGAGATCGTTGACTCGCTTTATGAAAGAATTCTAGGACGGGTGTTGGCCGAAGATCTGGTCGATGTCAAAACCAGCGAAGTGATTTTGCCAGCTGGTGAAATGGTCACCGAAGAGCATTTTGACAAGATCGAAACATCTGGTGCTGATCAGGCTTTGATCCGCTCGGCATTGCTATGTGAAGCCGATACCGGCATCTGTGCAAATTGCTATGGCCGTGATCTGGCACGTGGAACTGACGTGAATATGGGTGAAGCTGTTGGTGTTATCGCCGCACAGTCAATCGGCGAGCCGGGTACCCAGCTGACAATGCGTACCTTCCACGTAGGTGGTGCTGCCCAGCGAGATGCCCAGCAGTCAAATATTGAGGCGACAATCGGTGGTACCGTAAAGCTTGAAGATGCGACATTGGTTACCGACAAAAATGGCATCCCTATTGTCATGAGCCGGAATACTGAGTTGCTTATTCTTGATGAAAAGGGTCGCGAGCGTCTTCGTCACCGTCTGCCATATGGTGGTAAACTGTTGGTAAGTGAAGGCGAAGAGATTGCGGCTGGCAAGATATTGATCGAATGGGATCCATATACAATGCCAATCATCACCGAAATGAATGGTACTGCGCATTATGTCGACCTGACTGATGGCACATCTGTTCGTGAGGTAACTGACGACACAACAGGCATCTCAAGCCGCCAAGTGGTTGACTGGAAAACGGCTGCGGGCGGTGCAAACCTGCGTCCACGCATTACCTTGCGAGATGAAAAGGGCGAAGTGTTGACATTGGCCAACGGTCTTGAGGCACGTTACTTCCTGTCAGCAGGTGCGATTCTCTCGATTGAGAATGGTGCCGAGGTTCAAGCTGGTGACGTGCTGGCGCGTATCCCGCGTGAGTCATCAAAGACACGTGATATCACAGGTGGTTTGCCACGTGTTGCCGAACTCTTTGAAGCGCGTAAGCCAAAGGACTTTGCTGTTATTGCCGAGGCTGATGGTCGTGTTGAATTTGGTAATGACTATAAGGCAAAGCGTCGTATCCGCGTAGTGCCGCTTGATGGTGATTTGGAAGCAGTTGAATATCTGTTGCCAAAAGGTCGTCCGCTGGCTGTAAACGAAGGTGATGTTGTCCGCAAAGGTGACTTGTTGCTTGATGGTAGCCCGGTGCCACATGATATTCTGAGCATTCTGGGTGTCGAGGAACTAGCGGCCTATCTGGTCAAGGAAATTCAGGACGTCTATCGTCTGCAAGGTGTTAAGATCAATGATAAGCATATCGAAGTCATTGTTCGCCAGATGTTGCAGAAGGTTGAAGTCGAAGATGCTGGTGACAGTACATTCCTTGTTGGCGAACAGGTTGATCGTGAGGAGTTTGCGCAGGCCAATATAGCTCTTGAAGCTGAAGGTTTGCGCATTGCCACAGCGCATCCGGTTTTGCTTGGTATTACAAAGGCGTCTTTGCAGACTAAATCCTTTATCTCTGCTGCGTCCTTCCAGGAAACAACCCGCGTTCTGACTGAGGCAGCCGTTAGCGGTCGTGAGGATACGCTAGATGGTCTGAAAGAGAATGTCATTGTCGGTCGGTTGATTCCGGCAGGAACCGGTTCGGTCATGAATCGGCTTCGTCGGATTGCTTCGGATCGCGATAAAGGCATCTTGGCACAGCGCGCCGCCGCTGCACCAGCGCTTGAAAGCAGTGAATTTGCCGCCGAATCGGAAGAAACGGTGGTTGAAAGTGACGCATAATTGGTGTGAACGTGCCAATTTTACGTTATTTGAAAAAAAATGGGGATAACGGACGGGTTTGCGTAAAAAGCGCTTGACCCATCCACCCCCAAAAACATAGTATCCGCCAACCTTTTAGACCTTGGTGGTGGTTCACTCTGCTGGATGCAGAAGTCGTACCAGACGCAGGGCCTGTATATTAGGTGAAGAAAATTGCTCCGTTAGCGGAGATTAAACCGAGAGTTTTACCTTGTTTAACAAGGAAAATTCCCTCTGTTGCACGTTTTGTGCGTATTTGGTCGAGACAAAAAAGGGGCAGTAATGCCAACGATTAACCAGTTGATCCGTCACGGGCGCAAGCGTCCTGTTGAACGTACTAAAGTTCCGGCAATGGAAGCATGTCCGCAAAAGCGTGGCGTATGCACCAGAGTCTATACAACAACACCTAAGAAGCCGAACTCAGCGCTTCGTAAGGTAGCACGAGTGCGCCTGACGAACGGTTTTGAGGTTTCCAGCTATATTCCAGGCGAAGGTCACAATCTGCAGGAGCACTCAGTTGTGCTTATTCGGGGCGGCCGCGTAAAGGATTTGCCGGGTGTTCGCTATCACATCATTCGCGGTACTTTGGACACACAAGGCGTGTCTGATCGTCGTCAGCGTCGTTCAAAATACGGCGCTAAGCGTCCTAAGTAAGAAGAGGCAGATATGTCACGTCGTCATAGAGCAGTAAAACGGCCGGTTCTTCCGGATCCAAAGTTCAAAGATACAGTTGTATCAAAGTTTATGTCATGCTTGATGTATGACGGTAAGCGTTCGATTGCTGAAAAGATTGTATATGGTGCTTTTGATCGTATCGAAACCAAATCCGGCAATGAGCCTGTAAAGGTTTTTCATGATGCGCTTGAAAATGTTCGTCCAAATCTTGAGGTGCGTTCTCGCCGTGTTGGTGGTGCAACCTATCAGGTTCCTGTTGAGGTTCGCTCCGAGCGTGCCCAGGCGCTGGCTATTCGCTGGTTAATTGACAGTTCACGCAAGCGTGGTGAAACAACCATGGTTGATCGCCTGTCAGCTGAATTGCTTGATGCATCTAACAATCGTGGCAACGCTGTAAAGAAGCGTGAAGACACCCACAAAATGGCAGAGGCTAACCGGGCCTTTTCGCATTACCGCTGGTAAGCCTGAAAGCAGGAGCAATAACATGTCACGTGAATATCCATTAGATCGTTACCGTAATTTTGGCATTATGGCTCATATTGATGCAGGTAAGACAACTGCAACAGAACGAATTCTTTATTATACAGGCCGCTCACATAAAATCGGTGAAGTTCATGATGGCAACGCCACAATGGACTGGATGGAACAAGAACAAGAGCGTGGCATTACCATTACCTCAGCGGCGACAACCTGTATGTGGTTCCGGACAAATGATGGTGAAACCCCGTCAGGCGAGCATGGCGCGACTGAAGACGAAGCTAAATTCCGTTTCAACATCATCGATACACCAGGACACGTTGACTTTACGATTGAAGTAGAGCGCTCATTGGCTGTTCTTGATGGTGCTGTTTGTGTTCTTGATGCGAACGCTGGTGTTGAGCCTCAGACAGAAACAGTTTGGCGTCAGGCTGATCGCTATTCAGTGCCACGTATTGTTTTCGTCAATAAGATGGATAAGACCGGCGCAGACTTCTTTAACTGTGTTGATATGATCCGTGATCGCACTGGTGCCGTGCCTTTGCCTGTGCAGATGCCCATTGGTGCTGAAACTGAGCTTGAAGGTATTATTAATCTTGTCACCATGAAAGAATGGGTATGGGATTCAGAAGATCTTGGTGCAACATGGACCGTTAAGGACGTTCGCCCTGAATTGGCCGAAAAAGCTGCTGAAATGCGCGCTTATCTGATCGAGATTGCTGTTGAGCAGGACGATGTGGCCATGGAAGCCTTCCTTGAAGGCGAAGAGCCTGACGAAGCGACCTTGCAGCGTTTGATCCGTCTTGGCACCTTGAATATGTCATTCGTGCCTGTGCTATGTGGATCGGCCTTTAAGAACAAAGGTGTTCAGCCGATGTTGAACGCTGTTATCGATTATCTGCCAGGTCCATTGGACGTGCCAGCCTATAAAGGCTTTGCACCAGGTGACGTAACTGAAACACGTGATATTGAACGTAGTGCAGACGACGCCGCTCCGCTTTCAGGTCTGGCATTTAAGATCATGAATGATCCGTTTGTTGGTTCGCTTACATTCGTTCGTATCTATTCTGGCACGCTCAATAAGGGTGACAGCATTCTCAATTCAACCAAAGGCAAGCGCGAGCGTGTCGGCCGGATGATGTTGATGCATTCTAACAACCGTGAAGAAATCGATGTGGCCTATGCAGGTGATATCGTGGCGCTTGCGGGCATGAAGGAAAGCACCACTGGTGATACGCTTTGTGACAATGCAAAGCCTGTTGTTCTTGAGACGATGACGTTCCCTGATCCGGTTATCGAAATTGCGATCGAGCCAAAGTCAAAGAATGACCAAGAAAAAATGTCAACAGGGCTTCAGCGCCTTGCGGCTGAAGATCCATCATTCCAGGTGACAACTGACATTGAGTCAGGCCAGACCATCATGCGGGGAATGGGTGAGCTTCACCTTGATATTTTGGTTGACCGTCTGAAGCGTGAATTCAAGGTTGAGGCGAATATCGGTGCGCCGCAGGTGGCGTATCGTGAAACCATCACTAAAGAAGTTGATATTGATTACACCCACAAGAAACAGTCGGGTGGTACAGGTCAGTTTGCGCGTGTGAAGATCAAATTTGCGCCGCTTGCCGAAGGCAATTTTGAATTCACTAATAAAGTTGTTGGTGGAAACGTTCCAAAGGAATTTATTCCGGGCGTTGAAAAAGGTATCGTAATGGCCAAGGAAAGCGGCACAATCGCTGGCTTCCCGGTTATCGACTTTTCTGCCGAACTTTATGATGGCGCCAGCCATGATGTTGACTCATCTGTTCTGGCCTTTGAAATTGCTGGCCGGGCTGCGTTCCGTGAAGCCATGCAAAAAGCGGGCGCTAAGCTGCTTGAGCCGGTTATGCGCGTCGAAGTTATTACCCCTGAAGAATATATGGGTGATATCATCGGTGATCTGAACAGCCGTCGGGGTAACGTCGGCGGTATGGATCAGCGCGGTAATGCCCGTGCGATTGATGCAATGGTGCCTTTGGCCAACATGTTTGGCTACATCAATACGCTTCGTTCGATGAGCCAGGGCCGCGCCCAATATTCAATGCAATTCGACCATTATGAACAAGTGCCTCAAGCGGTTGCGGATGAAGTCCGCGCCAAAATGGCCTAACTGAAACTAAAGCATAGGAGACCAGAGACATGTCTAAGGAAAAGTTTGATCGTTCCAAGCCACATTGTAACATCGGAACGATTGGTCACGTTGACCATG
>NZ_CBFHNB010000035.1:0-22984 GCF_965657105.1 Puniceispirillum sp. (SeqCode) | reverse complement strand
CAGGTTATTACCATTTGCGCCTTCGACACGGATAACACGGCCTTTTTTAGCTTTACGCCGTTTTTCTGGTATCGCTATTTCACGGACACCAGAGAGATACTGACCAGTTAATGATGCCTCATTTGTCATCACATCTTCGGGGGTTCCCTCGGCAACAACAAAACCACCATGCACACCCGCACCAGGTCCCATATCGACAACATAATCTGCCAGCCGGATCGCATCTTCATCATGTTCCACGACCAGCACCGTATTGCCAAGGTCGCGTAAGCGTATCAAGGTCGATAGTAACCGGTCATTATCACGCTGATGTAGACCAATCGAAGGTTCATCAAGAACATAGAGAACACCAGTCAGGCCAGATCCAATTTGTGACGCCAAACGGATACGCTGTGATTCGCCGCCAGACAATGTGCCTGAATTACGCGCCATTGACAGATAGTTCAGACCGACATTGACCAGAAACCCTAGGCGTTCGTTGATTTCCTTGAGAATACGTGCCGCAATTTCAGATTGCTGGCCTTCAAGCCGTGAGCCCAAGGTAGAGAACCATTCGCGCGCATCTCCAATCGATAGACGGGCAACATCTGAGATATCATGCATATCGATTTTCACAGCCAGGGATTCGGCTTTTAATCGTTTGCCAGCACATGAATCACAAGCATGATTGGCTCTGAATTTCTCCAGCTCTTCACGCACCCATGACGAATCAGTTTCGCGATAACGACGAGCCAAATTCGGCATAATGCCTTCAAATGGCTTTGTTGTCCGGTAAGACCGCATACCGTCATCAAATTCCATCGTTACAGGCATCTTGCCTGATCCATGTAGAATGATTGACTTGGTATCATCATCTAAATCATAGAACGGCACATCAAGGGAAAAATTAAATTGTTTGGCAAGCGATTCTAGCGTCTGCATATAATATCGTGCGGTGCTCGATGCCCAAGGCGCTAAGGCGCCACCACGCAGCGTTGTTTGTTGATCCGGCACGACAAGTTGTTCATCAAAGTGACTGCTGACACCTAATCCGTCACAGGCAGGACAAGCACCAAACGGATTGTTGAATGAAAATAGTCGTGGTTCGATTTCATCAATACTGAAACCTGACTCAGGACAAGCAAAGCGTGCTGAAAACACTGTCCGCCCCGCATGACGACCAGCTACATCACCATCCTGTTCATCTGACGTTTTATCAAGGCTTTCGGCTGTATCGGCATAGGCAAGACCGTCAGCAAGCGCCAGTGCTGTTTCTAACGAATCAGCCAGCCGCGTAGCCAGTTCATCCAGATCACCCTTGATAATGACCCGATCAACGACAACTTCAATGTCATGCTTACGTTTTTTATCTAGTTCAGGCGTGTCATCAATATCATACAGCGCCCCATCAATGCGGACTCGGCTAAAGCCTTTCCGATTAAGTTCACCAAGTTCTTTACGATATTCACCTTTGCGGCCACGAACGATAGGAGCCAGCAGGTATAATCTGGTGCCTTGCTCCATCGCCAGCAGGATATCAACCATCTGGCTAACAGTCTGGCTCCGGATAGGCAAACCGGTTGCAGGCGAATAGGGAATACCCACACGTGCCCACAACAACCGCATATAATCATATATTTCAGTGACAGTACCAACGGTCGAACGCGGATTGCGAGACGTGGTTTTCTGTTCAATAGAAATTGCCGGCGACAGGCCTTCAATCAAATCAACATCAGGCTTCTGCATCATTTCAAGAAACTGACGCGCATATGCGGACAGCGATTCGACATAACGACGCTGTCCCTCGGCGTAGATTGTATCAAACGCGAGCGAAGATTTTCCAGATCCTGATAATCCTGTCAGCACGACCAGTCTGTCTCTGGGTAAATCAATATCTACATTTGATAGATTATGCTCCCTTGCGCCACGTACAGAAATCATTCGTGGTTCATAGGTTTTATCTTGAGAAGAAATATCTTTGACCCGCTGTGATAGCGACGTATTTTTTGTATCATTTGGCATGGCGCGAATATAGCCATTTCCTGGTAGATTTTGCTAGTGCTTTTGATGTGGAAAACTCTTTTATCTAAAAATAAATAACCCAATTATCTTGTCAGCAGGGGGGTGAGATGCGTAATCTGCGAACTTGAAACAAATTTAGGAGACAATCGATCATGGCTGGCAGTGTAAACAAAGTAACTTTGGTCGGTAATTTGGGGCGTGACCCCGAAGTGCGTTCAACACAGGATGGTGCCAAGATCGTGCAATTATCGTTGGCAACGTCTGAACGTTGGAAAGATCGTAATTCTGGTGAACAACGCGAACGTACCGAATGGCATCGTGTCGTTATTTTTAACGAAAATTTGGGTCGAATTGCCGAACAATATCTGCGTAAAGGCTCTACATGCTACATTGAAGGGCAATTACAAACGCGTAAATGGACAGACAATCAAGGCGTCGAAAAATATACAACTGAGGTCGTTCTGCAACGTTATCGCGGCGAGTTGACCTTGCTTGGTGGTCGTGGTGATAGCGGCGGTGGCGGCAGCTATGGCGGCGGTGATAGCGGTGCAGGATCAAGTTCAGGAAATGATGGCGGTTTTGGCGGCGGCTCAAGCACAGCATCACCCCCCCCTCCGATGCGTGATAGCAATGATCTTGATGACGATATTCCATTTTAAATCAATAACTTAAATTTCATTTATAAAGCGATGCTTTTGAATTTTCATAAGTATCGTTTTTTTTTACTTTGCGTAACAATATGTAGTGTTACGGTTTTGTTTCATGCTATATATGTAGCCATATAAGCACACTTTTGTGCGCCATAAGCGAGACACATGTGACCGAGACCACAAGCCCAAAAAGTCCTATCATTTCCATTTCTGATGAAATGCGGAAATCCTATCTTGATTATGCGATGAGCGTTATCGTTTCACGTGCATTACCCGATGTTCGTGATGGATTGAAGCCAGTTCACAGACGTATTCTATATGCGATGATGGAAGGCAATTATGACTGGACAAAGCCACCACGTAAATCAGCCCGTATTGTTGGTGACGTTATGGGTAATTACCATCCGCATGGTGATAGCTCTATATATGAAGCTATGGTGCGAATGGCGCAGGATTTTTCAATGCGCCTTCCACTTGTCGATGGTCAGGGAAATTTTGGTTCGGTTGATGGCGACCCTGCGGCGGCCATGCGTTATACAGAGTCAAGACTTGCCCGAGCAGCCGAGAGCTTGTTACGCGACATTGACAAGAATACCGTTGAATTCGCGCAGAATTATGACGAAACCCAACTAGAACCTACTGTTCTGCCCGCAGAATATCCAAACCTGCTGGTCAATGGCGCTAATGGTATTGCTGTTGGTATGGCAACCAACATCCCACCCCACAATCCAGGCGAGGTAATTGCCGCTTGTGAGGCCTATGTAAATAATCCCGAAATAACCACCGAAGAACTGACCGAGATTGTACCGGGGCCTGATTTCCCAACTGGCGCGCTTATTATGGGACGCCATGGCATCCGCGAGGCGTATAGAACTGGACGCGGGTCTATCATCATGCGCGCCCGTGCCGAGGTGCAAACCAACGCCAAAGACCGCGAATCAATCATTGTTCATGAAATTCCCTATCAGGTTAACAAAGCACAGCTACTGGAACGTATCGGTGAAATGGTCCGTGATAAAGTTCTGGAAGGTATTTCCGACATTCGCGACGAATCCGATCGTACCGGTATGCGCATTGTCATTGAGGTCAAGCGTGATGCCGCAGGAGATGTGGTACTGAACCAACTTTACCGCCATACACGATTGCAAACGAGCTTCCCCGTTAATATGCTGGCCATGAATGCTGGCCGGCCAATCCAGATGGGGCTAAAAGACGTTATCGAGGCCTTTTGTGAGTTTCGTAAAGATGTTGTTATCAAGCGGACAACATTTTTGCTCAATAAATCGCGAGACCGTGCGCATATTCTGGCTGGTCTGATGGTTGCGCTTGCGTCTATTGACGAAATCATAGAGCTGATCAAAAAAGCGCCAGATACCGAAACAGCGCGTAATGAACTTTGTGCCAAAGCCTGGCCAGCGCATGAAGTTGGCGCTTTTATAAAGCTGATTGATGATCCCGGTCATGCGGTTATCGACGATCACTATAAACTGTCTGACATACAAGCCCGTGCTATTCTCGAACTTCGATTACAGCGCTTGACGGGAATGGAACGTGATAAACTGGCTGCTGAAACTCAGGAGCTTGCTGATAAAATTGCCGATTATCTGGATATACTTGGATCAGATACGCGCGTTAGTCAGGTCGTGCTTGACGAGCTTGTAGCCACGCGTGAACGCCTGTCGGATGATCGGCGCACCGAAATCACCGATCAATTGGCTGATCAGGATGATGAAGACCTGATCCAGCAAGAAGATATGGTGGTGACGGTGTCTCATCGTGGCTATATCAAGCGCGTGCCATTATCAATCTATCGTGCCCAGCGTCGTGGTGGTAAAGGCCGTGCAGGCATGAAAACGCGTGATGAAGATTTTGTAACTCGTCTATTTGTCACCAATACACATACGCCAATTCTATTCTTTACCTCAAAAGGTATGGTTTACCAGCTTAAATGCTACAAATTACCCGAATCGGCACCGCAATCGCTTGGTAAAGCTATGGTGAATTTGCTACCTATCGCACCAGAAGAAACCATTAACACCGTGATGCCTATGCCCGATGATGAAAGTTCATGGGGTGACCTGAATGTTATGTTCGCGACCGCATCAGGCAATGTACGGCGTAATAACCTAAGTGATTTCACCAATATCAAGCGCAATGGTAAAATCGCCATGAAAATGCAGGATGGTGACGAGCTGGTTGGGGTGATCCCCTGTAATGATGACGATGACGTGTTGATGGCTACCCGCAATGGTAAGGCCATCCGCTTTGCCGCCAATGCTGTCCGTGTGTTCCGTGGCCGTGACTCGACCGGTGTGCGCGGTATAAAGTTGCTTGGTAAAGATCGTGTTGTGTCGATGTCTATCATTGCTGACCCTGAAAATGAGTTTATTCTGTCAGTGACTGAAAATGGCTATGGCAAACGCACACCTATAAAAGATTACCGGCAATCTGGCCGCGGCGGGCAGGGCGTTGCCAATATAGAAATTTCACCGCGAAATGGCCAGGTGATGGCTTCCTTTACCGTTGTGGAAGAGGATCAACTCATGTTGGTTACCAATCAGGGCCAAATCATCCGTATCCGGGTGCATGGTGGTGAAGGGGACTCTATCCGCATTGCCAGTCGTAAGACGCTTGGCGTGCGGTTATTCGACGTTGCCGATGATAATGACGAAAAGGTTGTCTCAGCTGGCCTCATTCATGAAAGCGATGATGATGACGGTGATCATGATGATGTTGCTGCTACTGCTAACGGTGAGGGCAGTGATGACACCGTTACGGTGTCCAATACTGAAATCCAAACCGAGACTGAGGCTTTCAAACCCGACAATACCGTCGCGCCAGACGAAGAGGCATAAATGGGTCAGCGCATTGTCATGTATCCTGGTACGTTTGACCCGCTTACCTTTGGCCATATCGATATCATCCAACGTGCGGCTCGCCTTGGCGATCATCTGATTGTGGCGGTGGCAGAAAATGCCGGAAAAAACCCGGTTTTATCAGGTGATGAAAGATGTGAACTGGTGTCATCACATATAAAACTGCTTATGGATACAGATAAACTGCCAAATACTGTTTCGGTAAAACGGTTTTCAACCCTTTTAACTGATTTTGCCGCCAGTGAAGGCGTTACCGCAGTTGTTCGTGGATTACGCGCCGTATCCGATTTTGAATATGAGTTTCAGATGGCCAGTATAAATAAAAGACTCCATGGTGAGCTTGAAACCATATTTATGATGGCTGCCGAACAACAACATTTTGTCGCGTCTCGTTTTGTCAAAGAAGTTGCGCGTTATGGTGGCGACATTTCCAGCTTTGTACCTAATGATATAGCGGATGCGCTGAAAGCAAAGTTGCGTGGTAAATAAAGACTTATAATCACTCACTCTTATTTGTACGAAAACCCAGCAATCACACCATTTTGGGCTTTACAGTAATTCGGTCATTCTTTATACGATGTGACACCATATTTGATCCATTAGATTTTGCTTTGTTTATTTACCAAGCGTCTAGTTAAGTTTCAAATTAACCGATTTATCGGGCGCGTAGCTCAGTTGGTAGAGCAAGTGACTTTTAATCACTGGGTCACAGGTTCGAATCCTGTCGCGCTCACCATCCATTTCCAAGCGAATATGGATCAACCCCCGACCTTGAAACCAAGGCCGGGGGTTTTTTGTGCGGATAGCCCCAGGGAGAAAAAGCTATACCGACACAGAAACACCATCCTTATCAAGGGCAATCACAGACCCTGATGAGTCTTGAAAACAGGCAAAAAATTCATCCGGACGCATAATGTCGCTGATTGATGTGATTAATTGAGGAGCAGATTGGTTGTTCATCAATACGGATCGTGTCTTTGATTGGACATTTAGCGCCTTAAAAAATGTGACTTTCAGCGTTTGCATGATTTGACCTTTAATAAGTTTGGTTTCGTTTTTTCTCTGCTCATTTCTCTTTATTAGCATTACATGTATTAAATAAACGTTTACGGCGTTTCACATCTAAGTGATCACTTCAAAAATTTGGCTGAAGAGGAAAATGCGATTAGACTTAAGACAAATAGTAGTGCTTCGTCTTGTTGCGTAGACCCTGGCCTTCTTACCTGGAACTTCCTCGAACTCATAGTCCATCATATCCAGAACAAATGAGAGTTTAATGACCACAACCCCAACCAACCCCTTTGCGAGCATCACATCAGCATCCACTGGCGACAATGGATCCGAAGTATCTGGAACTAATGACTATGAAGGAGGGGGTAATGCCGGACAGCTAAAGGGGCAGGGCACCGTTAAAGTTAACCGATTTAGCCGTTTAGCTTTCACCGGAACAGCAAGGCAGTTATTCGGCATCCATTTTGTCAATATTTTGCTGTCTTTAGTGACTTTGGGTGTTTGGATACCATGGGCGCGAGTACGCAATCGCCGTTTTTTCTATGGGAATACAAGGGTTCTGGATAACGGTATTGACTATCTTGCTACTGGGTTTGCTTTATTCAAAGGCTGGGTCTTGGTGCTTTTCGCATTTCTGATTTTCTACATAACACCATATTTTGCCGAAGGCTTGCCCTATATACAGGAAGGGCTCAGCATCATTTTTATGTTTATTTATCCTTGGGCGCTCACCAAATCCATATATTTCAATGCGCGTAATCTAGCATGGCGTGATGTACGCTTTGACTGGCAGGGTGGGTATTTTGGTGCAGCCTGGTATTTTTTTCTATTTCCTATCATCAGCATTTTATCTTTGGGTCTGCTTATTCCATTAATGTCATGCAAAGCCCGGCAATATATCGTTAATAACTATCGCTTTGGCCAAGCCTCCTTTGATGCCAGACTTGAAATAGGCTCATTCTATGGCGCCGCTATCCAGACTATATTCGCGTTTATTTTTATGCTGATAATCGTGTCTATTATTTCTGTTGGACTGGTTTTTGTGGCATTAGGTAATCAGATGACATTCTCGATATTTGATAATTTTATACTTTTGACCACGCTAGAAACACCACAAGTTGTTAAGTATGCCCTCTATTTCATCCCTGTACTGTTTTTAGCTATTTTTTATGCCACAGGGGCATTTTATCACGCTTCGACGCGTAACATTATGGTCAATGCCCTGCATCTGCATGGTGGTGTGAAATTCCGTTCTGAACTGTCCGGCAGCAAACTAGCCTGGATTATGATATCTAATAGCCTAGCCATTATATTGTCCTTTGGGCTTCTATGGCCATGGGCGCAGGTGCGCCGCTATCGCTATTTGGTAGAATCAACACAATTGCGCCCTTCAGATAACATTGACAGCTTTGTCGACAGTCAATCACGGGCAGGGCATTCTATCGGTGATGCAGCTAGTGATGCAGGCGGAATAGAGTTACAGTTTTAGATATGCAAATCCTAGGCACTATCACCTTTAAGAACTCCACCAGCCGCAGCACGGCCGCATTGCTCATCAATGAGCCAAATCAAGAGACAGGAACGCTCTATCTGGCGATTCAAGATGGGGGTGTGCCTTATGCGGTCGAAATTGCACATGTGACTACACCAATGGCCGGCGAAGACAGGCGTTTCACGCTGACAGATGGCAATGTACTACATTTTCCAACAGACACGATTCCAGATGAACTAACACCCTATCTACCACCATCAGCCTCGCGATGGCGTATCATACACAATTTTGAGCAGGTTAACCCAAAGGGTATGCTTGTTGTGCTGTTGCTGATCATCGGCATTCTATATGGATTTCGTCTGTCCATAGAACCAGTAGGTGATTTTGCCGCCCGCCTTATTTCGCCAAAACATGAACAGATAATTGGCGAAACAACCTTAGCACAGCTTGATTTATTATTGTTTAAAAACAGTGCGTTAGAAAAAGACGCAAAACAAAGACTAGAAGAAAGATTTAAAGCTTTATTGGCGTTGCAAACAGAAAATAATAGCGCCATTAAGTTGGTATTTCGTTCAGCGCCAGCAATTGGGCCAAATGCGTTTGCCTTGCCAGGTAATATAATCGTCTTATTGGATGAAATGGTTGAATTTGCAGATGATGACGATCTCATAACAGCTATTTTAGCGCATGAGATTGCACATGTAACCAAGCGGCATGCTATGCGCTATATAACAAGAAGTGCCTTACTTACAACTGGTGCGGCTGTCATATTTGGCGCTGATGATAGTGTGTTAGAAGAATTAGCATCGATTGGTGGCGGACTGGTTCTTGCCAAATTCTCACGTGCGTTTGAACTTGAGGCCGATCAACAAGGCGCAGAGGATATGCAACGTCTTGGACTTGATCCGGATAAAATTTCTATTCTATTCGATAAGATAGAGGTTGAATGTTCTGGTAACTGCGACGGTGGTGGCTATTTTTCATCACATCCAAGTTTCGCTGAACGCAGGTCAAATCTGGATAGATATTGAGTATTTAGCTCAGCAATTAGGTGATTAGTTGTAGTTTGAGCTAGGCGAGGTTTCTAGGTGACGTCAATAATGGTCACTCATGGACACTTATGTGCACTTGTAAGGGATTATAGAATATATAGATTTTGTCGCATAATTTATATTATGCGTAATAACAGATGTGTAAATATGGATCCTATGGATCCAACGAAACCACATATTAATCCAGTGTAAAGCTAAGCCCATCAACGCCTGGCTCAACATGAGCTGGACATAATTCAGACAGCGTTGCGTAATCAGCCTCTAAACCAAGATGCGTAAGCACAGCATGCTTTGGCTTCATCGCTTCAATCCATGCAAAGGTATTTTCATAATGACTATGAGAAGAATGTGGCTCGGGCCGTAAAGCCTCAACAATCCACAGATCAAGATTGTTTAATTTGGCAAAACTTTCTTCGGGCATATCGATCACATCGGTCGAATAACCAAACTTGCCGTTAAACACAAAACCAAGCGACGATATGTTGCCATGCTCCTGATGTAATACATCAATGGTGATCGATCCAAAGTTAAGCGTTTGCCCAGCTTCGATTTCTGTCACATCCATCGGTGGCACAAAATAGGAAGGTGATTTAGGGTTCTTGGTAAACAGATAAGGAAATCGGTTAACGATGTCCGTACGGCTTGATGCTGTTGCATAAAGTGGGATGATATTGCGGTCTGGCCAGTAAAAGGCACGCAAATCATCAAGTCCGGCCACATGGTCAGAATGCGTATGTGTAATCAAAACCGCATCGATTTTTTTCAGCATATGCGGCAAAAGCTGGTTCCGAATATCTGGGCCCGCATCTACTAGAATGGTAGTGTCATCATTCTGAATGAGTATCGCACAGCGTTGACGCCGATTACGCGGATCATTTGGATCACAGGCGCCCCAACCAGCATTACCAAGCGCAGGCACCCCAACAGACGTTCCACAGCCAAGCATCGTTACTTTCATACTTAAGCCATCCTGTTAAAAAGCCGAAGCGTGTTTTCATAGGTCTGCACGGCCATGTTATCTATTGTCTGGCCGCGCACATCAGCCAACCTAGCAAGTGTATGCGCTGTATAAGCCGGTTCATTTGTTTTACCACGATGTGGCATTGGTGCTAAGAATGGCGCATCCGTCTCAACCAGCAGTCGGTCAGCAGGTATTTCAGCCGCTATGGCACGAAGTTCATCTGACTTGTTAAACGTCAAAATCCCCGAAAAACTGACGTAAAACCCAACATCAACAGCACGCTGGGCTAATTCAGCCCCCGAACTGAAACAATGTAAAACGCCGCGAAAGGCACCTTTTTTCATCTCATCCTCAATGATATCAGCCATATCACTATCAGCATCCCGCGCATGCACAATAATAGGCAAGTCAAGTTGACGGGCTGCTTCGATTTGTGTGCGGAAACTTTGAGCCTGTAAATCACGTGGCGCGTGATCATAAAAATAATCCAGCCCGGCCTCGCCGATTGCCACGCATTTCGGATGTGTGGCCAAGCCAAGAAACGCATCAAGGTTACAAGCATCGGCTTCACGTCCCGCTTCATGCGGATGGACACCAACACTGAACCAGACATTATCATAGCTTTCGGCAATTTTACGCGGCGCATCAGCCGTACTGAGCTTCACGCCAATGCTGATAATCCGTTCAACACCGGCATCCCCTGCCCGCGCAATGATCTGTGGTAGCTCATCGGCAAATTGTGGATAGTCAAGATGTGCGTGGCTATCAATGATGGCTGGGCTTACAGTCATGAGGAGATCTCGTCTTCGACAAAACGTGGAAATACAGGCTCTGGTTTGCCAATAACATGACCAGTCGCAAGTCGCGCCTGACCAGCAAGCGTATCAAAACCGCGTGCAGTGGCATCAACACCAAGTTGATCCAGAATTTTTGCTGTTGATTGCGGCATGAATGGCTGTGCCAGAATAGCAAATTGACGGATAATTTCGGCTAGAACTGCCAAAACCTCTTGCATGCGCGCAGGATCAGTTTTTTTCAAACCCCAAGGTGCCTGACTATCCACATAGCGATTAGCCGCGGCGATGACATCCCATATAGACTTTAGGGCTTCATGAAAGCCTTGCTGGTCGATATGAATGCGCACCTGGTCCAGCAACGCATCGCAAGCGGTCAATATGGCACTATCTTCAGATGATGGGGACACGGGCAAAGCGGGTATTACGCCTTCACAATTTTTGAAAATCATGGAAATAACCCGCTGGCTTAGATTGCCTAGATCATTTGCAAGATCACTATTCATCCTTTGTATCATCGCCTGCACGGAAAAATCACCATCTTTACCAAATGGCACTTCGCGCATCAGGAAATAGCGCGTTTGATCTAGGCCATATGTTTCAGATAAAGCTACTGGATCTATGACATTACCAAGTGATTTTGAAATTTTCTGACCTTCATTTGTCCACCAGCCATGCGCAAAGACACGTTTTGGCAAAGGCAGATCAGCTGCCATAAGAAACGCTGGCCAATAGACAGCATGGAACCGCAGGATATCCTTGCCCACCATATGTAAATCAGCTGGCCAAAGCGTTTCATATGTTTCAGCATTGCCAAATGCGCCATCGACCGGCCAGCCAGTTGCAGTAATATAATTGGTTAGGGCATCAAGCCATACATACATAACGTGCGCATCATCATCTGGCACAGGCACGCCCCATTTGAAGCTAGCACGGCTCACAGATAAATCGCGCAAGCCCCCTTTAACAAAGCTTTTCACTTCATTAAAGCGGCTTGCAGGCGCAACAAAATCAGGGTTTGCTTCATAAAAAGCCAGTAATTTGTCCTGAAACTTTGACAAAGCAAAAAAATATGATGGCTCTTCGACCCACTCAACCGGCGCACCTGATGGTGCTTTGCCATCGACGATTTCATCCTTGGTATAAAAGGCCTCATCGCGAACCGCATACCAGCCTGCATAAGTATCAAGCCTGATATAACCTTTATCCAGCAAAATGCGCCATATTTGCTGGCACGCTAATTTGTGACGTTCTTCGGTTGTGCGAATAAAATCATCATTTGAAAAATTCAATTGGGTTGTTAGATCACGAAAATTCTGACTCACAGCATTGGTAAATTCTTGAGGTGATATGCCAGCGACCTGTGCCGCTTTTTCAACCTTTTGACCATGCTCGTCAGTACCTGTCAGAAACTTTACCTCAAACCCATCAAGGCGTTTGAAGCGCGCCATGACATCACAGGCAAGTGTTGTATAGGCATGGCCAATATGTGGCTTATCATTCACATAATATATTGGCGTTGTAATATAAAACTTCTTGGACATTATCTAAGCCTGTCATATGGATTTATTATATTGGTTAGATCAAACAAAAACCGTATCAGTGGAATAGCCTTATATTAGTTATCAGAGCAACTGTTTCTGGTGCATTTGGGTAATTTGGCGCAGTAAAAAATGTGGAAAATCAAGATACAAGGCTTCAGCAGGTGCGGCGGCAGTAACAAAATCACGATGCAGTTCGGCCAAATGCGAGACCGAATGACGTTCAGACAGTAAATTCAGCACAGGCGCTTCAAAGCCATCTATATCTTCTGTTGATGCGCTGGCCTTATGGCGTGCAGCCTTTGAAAGCAGACGTTCAAGCAGATAAACGGCCCCTTCCCGCGTTTCACGCCCTGCGCCGCCGCCCTTGCCCCATTTGCCACATAAGGTCGATAAGGCGACAATATCAAGCTTTTGTGATGCCATTAAAGCACAAACAGCCTGATAACAATCAGCAGCACCGCTTTGCGCTAGAGATACCGCCCGGCCAGGTGCCCCATCACAAAGCCCAGCCAGAAGATTTATATGGTTTTCATCAGCGTCAGGCCAAATTGATGTAAGGGCTTTGCGGCAATCATCCTGACTAAGTTGTTGCATGCGAAACTGCCGACAACGTGACAGAATTGTTGGAGGCAATCGGCCCGGACGAGATGATATCAGAAAGATAATTGTATTTACTGGCGGCTCTTCAAGCAATTTAAGCATGGCGTTCGCGCCATTACGATTGATTTCATCCATAGAATCTATAACCGCAACACGCATTTTCCCGCGTCCCGGACTATGCATCATAAAAGGATGCATAGCTCTAATCTGATCAATCTTAATCTGTCCGGATTTGTTATCTTCTTCGCGCGGATAAATCGCCATAAAATCGGGATGCGCGCCATTTAACACCTGTTTGGCGCCAGGGTCATTAAGATCAAGCGAGAAATCTGTTGGCACATCGCCGAATAACGCCTCAGCTGGTTCCGCGTCGGACAGCAACCAGGCCGCAGCCATATAGGCCATACTGGCTTTACCAATACCGTTGGGGCCAGTGAGCAACCATGCGTGATGCAACCGTTCCGATGACCGCGCTGATGCCAATGCCATTTTAAAATCAGCATGGCCATACAGGCTGTTTGGATTCAGACGCGCTAGGGGATTGGACTGGGTTTTTACAGCCATTTATCCAGCGTCCTTCATAGCCATCAACGTTGCAACCTTATTACGGATAATGTCTGCTATCGCTGATGTGGACTTGCTTGCGTCAACAATCACAAAGCGATCTAAATTCTTATTGGCAAGCTGTAAAAAGGCATCACGCACTTTCTGATGAAAGCTAAGACCTTTTTCTTCAAAGCGGGTTTCATCATCATCACGGTTGCCTGCCCGGGCAAGACCAGTTTTGGCATCCATATCCATCAAAAACGTTAAATCAGGTATCACATTGCCACAAGCAAGCTTTGTCAAAGTAGCAACAGCCTGTGCATCAACCCCGCCAACGATCCCTTGGTAAATTGTTGTTGAATCAAAAAACCGATCTGAAATAACAATTTTATGCTGTGCAAGCGCTGGCTCAATAACGTTCTTTATATGCTCATGACGCGATGCCGACATCAACAAAGCTTCGGTTATAGGTTGCCAGCGGTCGCTTGCGCCGCGTACTAGAAGATCACGAATAAGTTCCGCCCCTTCGGTGCCACCCGGTTCTCTGGTAACGACAAGTTCAGTATTTAAAAATTCACTTTCAAGCCATTTAACAAGACTCTGAATTTGCGTTGTTTTACCGCTTCCCTCACCACCTTCAAATGTTATTAAAATTCCACTCATTTTAAGGCCAATCTAGTTTGTAGCGTTTGTGCCTGCACCAGCTCCAAAAATCAGATATTTAAAAGCGGCACCAATACGGTCAAAGACGCCAAGTTCCGCAACGTCATTCGCAGCCAGAAGATCTATCTTTTCACTGTTCGTTTTGCCTTCAATGGTCAATACGCCAAGTTTTTGACCTTTGGAAATGGGAGCCGACACAGGGTCAATCCAGTTGACAGACATCTTCAGATGCCGTCGTTCATCACGCGACAATACACGGTGCAGCGGATCAGCCAAAACCAGATCAACAGTTGGCATTTTTCCGAGCCATACATTTGCCACATCAACCATCTCATTAGCCTCAAAGAAACGGTATTGCTTGAATTCACGGAATGTTAAATCTATCAGACGACGAGATTCAGCTGAACGCTGTTTCATGCTTGTCATGCCGTTCAAGACCATGACAACGCGCTGTCCTTCTCGGATAGCAGAGCCAACAACACCATAACCTGACTCTTTTGTATGACCTGTTTTCAAACCGTCTGCACCGACTGTTCCATAAACCAGCGGATTTCGGTTAGGTTGATCAATGCCGTTATATTCAAACCGTTTCTTTTTAAACATTGGATATAAATCAGGGTATTCATCGATAGGAAATCGAGAAATCAACGCAGATGACAAGATGTTCAAGTCTTTAGCCGTGGTGGTCAATTCTGGATCAGGCCACCCTGTCGAATTACGAAAAACAGTGTTTTCCATACCAAGTTTCTGAGCCCAGAAATTCATTTCTTCGGCAAAAGATTCTTCGGTACCTGCAATGCCTTCGGCAATCACAATGGCGGCATCATTGCCCGATTGAACAATGACACCATTCAAAAGGTCACTTACGGTTACGAATGACCCAACTTCGAGAAATGATCTTGAACCGCCTTTACGCCATGCCTTCTCAGAAACCTGAAACTTGTCACTCAGCGATAGACCACCTTCCCTGATACGCTCAAAAGCAATAAAGACAGTCATTATTTTAGCCATAGAAGCTGGCTTCATTTGCATGTTTGCATTTTTCTGAAACAGAACCTTACCTGAGTCAAAATCGGTGATATAAGCAAATTCTGCTGGTGTCGTTATTTCGGTTGCACCTGCGCTATTTGAGATGGTCAACCATGATGCAGTGATAAAGACCGAAATAACGGTCAGGTGCAATAATCTCTTTAGCATTAGCAATCCTGTTTACTCATTTAACATTTTACGTTTATTGCGCATTAAAAGTGGCAATAAAATGACTTATGAAACATTTTGTCAGTCAACTATAATACGGGCACCGGTGAAGCCCATATTAACGACACTATCAAGTAGCTTATCTGCGGTTTTAACTTCGCCAATAGGTCCCAGTCTGACGCGGTACAGTGTCTGCCCGGCTTTATCAACCGAGGATACTTCACCATCACCTATTGATGAAACTTTTGCCAATACATTTGACGCATTGCTTTTGGCGTGAAAGGCACCAATCTGCACCCAGATATTAGTGGTTATTGGGGCCACTTCAATGACCTCTCCCACCCGGGCATTTGCTAGCAATTCAATAGCTGATTGCGGAACCACATCTGCCGGTTTCGCTTTCTTTGAGTTTGATCGTGTCGTCAGGCTCACCTTAGGCTGAACAACCGCGTCTGTTTCGGGCATGGCTTGTGCCAATCCCGACAGTTCAGGAAATTTTCCGGCTTTAGCAAGTTGTTCAAGGCGCAGACTTTGTTCGGCAAGCACCTGCACTCTAACGCGCGCCAATCCGTTATCTTTATAGCCTATAAGACGCGCTGATGCACGCGACAGGTCTATTATGCGGCCAGCCACAAAGGGACCACGGTCATTTATACGAACCACAAGTGATTTACCATTATCAAGATTTGTGACACGAACAACACTTGGCATTGGCAAGGTTTTATGTGCGGCGGTTATTCTCTCAGGATCAAAAATCTCACCATTTGCGGTCAATTTACCGGCAAATTCATCACCATACCATGACCCGATACCAGTCTCATCATAAGCTAAGTCTCGGTCTGGATAATACCAGATACCAGCAACCTGATAAGGATTACCTATTTTATAACGGGGTGCAGCCTTTACCCCTCCAGCACCAATACCATCTTTAGTAGCCTTGCCAACTTTCCAGTTCACACCATCACTATCGGACTGTTGCGCAGTGTTGCTTTTCTTGCTTTTCTTAAAAAGATCAACAGCAAGCTCGGCGGTGGTACACCCTTGAAGCAAAAACGCTCCCAGCAAAACAACAAACAAAAATCGAAACATAATCATGGGCTATTTATCCAGTGACTACCTTAACGTGTCTGAAAGATGGCCAATGGCCAAAGCATAGTAATTCGAACGATTCCAAGCCAGAATTGAGTCGAAATTACTATAAGCAAGAAATGCTGGCCCATCAGAACCTGACGGCATGATCAATCGCGCCTTAAAATCTGCGGTCGGCAATGCAGACCCATCAACAGCCAGCACACCTGCTGACGCCCATTTTGCAAGCTTCACATTCGTTTTAGCGTCAGCCAATTGCATGGCTGTCTTGCCATTCATTGTAAGGTTCTTTGGTATTGAAACCTTGCGCCCCCAAGTCCGGTCATCTCGCCACCCAGCTTGCGACAGATAATAGGCTGTAGAGGCAAAAACATCTTCAGTTGTTGCCCATATATCGCGCTGGCCGTCACCATGCCAGTCAACAGCGTAGGACAAGAAGCTGGATGGCATGAATTGGCTTTGTCCCATTGCGCCAGCCCATGACCCCTTCATATTGGCCGCGGTGATATGGCCTTCTTCAAGTATCTGCAACGCATTCAGAAGTTCTTTGCGAAAATAGGCGCTCCGGCGTCCATCATAAGCCAAGGTGGCCAACGAATGTGGAACGTTGAATGAACCAAGATAACGACCAAAACTGGTTTCAACACCCCAGAATGTGATGATAAAACGCTTTTGGACGCCATATTTTTTGGATACTTTCGTTAGAATTTCATCATGTTCTATCATTTTTTCGGCGGCAATGCGCTGCCGCGCTTTTGAAACAACTTTGCCAAGATACTCTTCAAACGTCATTTTGAATTCAGGTTGATTTCGATCCAGCTCTATGACCCTAGGAATTGGTTTAGCGTTACCAAGTGCTTCATCAAAAACCTTATCCGAGATACCGCGCGCTTTGGCGTCAATGCGGAATTCGGCTAGCCATTGCTCGAAAGACTGACTTTGCGCAAAAGCTGGATGCACAAACAGCAAACATATGGATGCCAAACCAACTATAAAGAAACGTGTCATTGATTTGGCTCCCACCAGTCTAGCTGTTTGCAATTTAAGATATGACAACATCATTTATGTCATCATTATTCAACATATATATGCTAATGCGGAAGACTGTTTTCGAGCAACTACAGATTACAGAAATTTACGAAATTTGTCGTCTTTTGACGGATTTATACATCTATCACAATTTTCTGCCCCGTATTACGTCCCAGACGCGTCTGTAAGGCGATGCCAAGTAGCGGCGGTACGATCAGCAATGTCGCCAAAGTGGACAAAGCCAGTCCTCCAAACACCACCACACCAATGCCCCGATATAATTCAGATCCAGCTCCAGGGAAAATCACCAAAGGCACCAGCCCAAATAAAGATGTCAGTGTCGACATGAAAATCGGACGTATCCGATTGCGCGTAGCTTCGAGTATGGCATCAGCTGGTGACAAACCCTCTTCACGCAAATGCAACACGGTCTGCTCAATCAGCAATATTGCATTATTGACTACCACACCTGTTAAAATCACAAAACCAAGCATGGTCAGCATATCGAGTGGCTGACGAACAAATAGATTCAACAAAGCCAGACCACCAATCCCCCCAGCGGCCGCAACAGGAATAGCTAACAAAATAATAAGCGGCATGATAAAGCTGCGAAGTAAAATGACCATTAGCAGGAAAATGACAACAATAGCGGTTACAACATTTGACTGCATCGCTTTCCATGTCTGATCCATTGCACTTGCCGCGCCACGTAACGAGATAGATACCCCAGCGTCACGCGCCATGACATTGATTTCAGGCAATATCTCGGTTTCGATCTGTTGCACTGCATCCTCTAATGTGATCGTCTCATTTGGCCGTAACTGCAAGGACAGAGATTGCTTGCCTCCAAGACGATTAATGTTGCCGGGGGCACTGACTATGTCAATTTTCGCTAACTGATCAAGGCGAATGATATTTCCGCTACGGGTCACAATGGGGATCGTATTAAGGGCGGCTGCGCTCATATTTTGCGCTTCCTTGCCAGACAGCACCATATCTATAAGTTCACCTTCAATCGGAACCTCAATAACATTGGCGCCATCGTTAAAAATATCCACCGCCGCCGACAATTCTCGAACCGTAACGCCAGCACGTGCCAATGCTGTTAAATCTGGTGTGATACGAATTTGTGGCGCCCCTGATGATAGGCTAGGAATGGCACGAAGTTGATTCCCTTCACGTCGGGTAAATTTTGCTTCCAATGCGTTGTTCAATGCCAAAGCTATGGGCATGATGTCGTCACGATTATTTCCGGATATATCAACCCGAATTGACCGTGATCCTCCAACTGAGCGCCCAAATAACGAAGCTTGTTGAACAAAGGCCCGGGCGCCTGGAACGTCAAATATAGGGCGCATTAAGACCATGCGAAGATCAGACACGCGGCTTGGATCAACCGATGACGCCCCGGCGAAAGCGCCACCTGAATAAGCAACAAAGAAAAACCGCTCGATGGCAGGTGGGCCGCCCTGTTCTGTATTACCTTCCCATAATGGGCGCGCAGCTGCTTCCATCTTTTCGGCTATACGCAGGGTTTCGTCGATCGAATATCCCTCTGGTACGATGATGCGTCCAAAAGCAAAATTGGCATTACCGTCCGGCAGATAGTCTAGTTGTGGGGCAAAGCGATAGCTGGCAAAACCAGTACATAGCAAAATAGCGACAACTACCAATGCCCCGATAAATCCACGTTTCACTGTCACCCGCACATAGCGCAAAATCAGATTGGAAAAGAAACGTGCCGCATGGTCAATGCCCGGAATGGGAAACAGACGTTCATATTTATCACCTGCCCCAGCAAGCAACCGTGATGCAAGAGCTGGGATTACGGTAACGGACACCACAACCGAAATCAGAACAGCAACCGAAATGGCAATACCAATGTCCCTGAACAACTGACCAACTGGAAGATCAAGCATCAAAATCGGCACAAACACCAAAACAGTCGTCAGTGCAGACCCAAGAATAGGCGCCCAGACCTGACGAGCGCCCAAGAAAGCCGCGTTCTGAGCTTTCATCCCACGCTGCCGTAAGCGGAATATATTTTCAAGGCTGACAATCGAAGCATCGACAACCATACCAACTGCAAATGCCAATCCGGCAAGCGAGATCACATTGATTGACAAACCCAAACCTGCAATGGCCACAAAGGTACCTATAATCGATACGGGAATGGCCGCAAAAATGATGGCCGCTGGCAGTAACGAACGTAAGAACAATAAAAGAACAAATAGTGCCAGCATCCCACCAATCCAGATGTTCTGCTGAACAAGATCAATCGCTGACTCGATATATTTTGTTTCATCATATACAAGATTAAGCTCTAAGCCACGTGGCGATAACTCAGTCTTGTTCAATGCCGCTATTTCTTCGCGCAAACGCTGCATTGTTGTAACAACATTGGTGCCCTGTTCACGCAAGGCATTAATAATAATGGCCTCTTTACCATTAAGCCGCCTGAAACTAGTGCGCTTTTGAACGCGCAAATCAACTGACGCCACATCCGACAATAAGATAGGCACGATCGTTCCGGAAGATGACACATCGGTTCGCAGAACAATTCTACCGGCTGTATCTGGCGTGTAATTCTCGGATTCGGTGCGCACTGCATAGGTTCTTTTGCCCTCGGTTATCACACCAACGGACATCATTGATGATGATGAACGCAAAGCGGTGATAACTTCGGTTAAAGTCAATTTATACTGAATGAGTTTATCGGGATCGATAATGACCCGCATTTCAGAGCGACCACCCCCATTAAAACCAACCTCGGCTACGCCTTCGATGCGCCCTAGGGGATCGATGATATTGGTTTCAAGAAAAGCTCCTAAAGTTTCAAGATTTACCTCATTATCATCCTTTGCAACAAGTGCTAGCCTGGCTATCGGGCTGTCATCTGAATTTGAGGTTCTTACGCGTGGCGTTTGCGCATCATCAGGTAAATCATTTACGGCTGATAACCGACTTAGCAGCAAAACAAGCGCCTTATCCATATCCTGTTTTACATTATATGTCAGGGTGATGCGTGTGCGCCCAAAAGATGAACGGGATTGTAATTCTTCGACGCCATTAAGCGAGGCCAACTCACCTTCCAACCGCGTCACAACCTCACGGTCTATATCTTCAGGAGATGCCCCTGGCCAGTTAACTCTGACTTCAAGAATTGGTTTTTCAATATCAGGACTCATCTGAATCGGTATGTCGCGAATAGCCACAATACCAAACAATATTGCAAGCAACACCAAGGCCAGAACAGCTACAGGACGCTCGATGGCAGCCTTGATCAAACTCCCCATCAGTTTGCGTCCTTACTACCGGAAAATGTCATAGTTCGCTCTTGGCCACCTGGAAGGCCACGAATAACAAGGTCACCGTTCATCTCTTCACCCTTTTCCGTACCCTTAAACTCAAGGTCAATCACACCAAAAGGTAAAACTTTTTTAGCAATGAAATTGACGCTGTTGCCCGCTTTTACAACCTTCACTTCTTCACCGTCAAAAAAGGATTTTTCTTTGCCCTGGATAAAAGTGCCTGTGCTTTCACCGCGTGGCGACATCCATTTCAACGTCCATACAACACCTTTAGGTTTGGCTTTTCCATCTGGTTTGCCCGATGGCTTGCCACCGGGTTCTTTAACCGCTTCACCATCTGAAAGCTGTTCATTCCCGCGGATGATAACCTCTTGCCCTGCGGTAAGACCTGACAGCACTATAAAGCTATCGGCAACAGCACTCCCGAGCTTAATTGGTGTGCGCACAGCTTTACCTTCTGCAAACACATATACAATATGACCATTCGAAACTGGCAGAACCGCATCTTTTGGTACCGTCACGACCGGTGCCGGGCTCGTTGTTGGGATCTGCAGAACTATAACTACATTATCCGCCTGTAATGTTGATGGCAAAGCTCCATCAACGGTAAAGCGCATTGTCCGGGTGCCCGTGCGGGCATTTTGAACAGGTAAAAGCACCCGCGGCTTTAGCATGATCTTATCACCGCCAAGACCCGCACCTCGAATTTGGTTGGAAAGATCAAAATTCTTCAACAAATTTTCTGGAATTTCGGCTTCGATTTCAAAATCCGCCGGATCCAGTATCCTGGCAATCACGTCACCTTCACGTGCATAGCCAGATCTGTAATCAGTAAGATAGATAATCTGGCCACTTCTATTAGCTGTTAATGTGGTAGCAGAAATATCGGATTTAAGCTGACGAATATCAGTTTTGATGCGCGACATGGCTGTCTTTGATTGCTGAAGTTGTATCTCTTTGCGAGCAATGGCGTGTTCACGCGTTAAAACCTGTTGGCGCGCGATAAGGCTTGCATTCAGCGCCGTTTCAGCGCCTTCAGCAGATAAAGCATTTACGCTGGCCAGCTCGCGCGCACGCGAAGCTTTACTTGCCAATAATATTGCTTGTTCTTTCGTAATTTCTAATAAACTACGCTCACCTTGCAGATCAGAGTCAATCTCGTCATGCCGCAATTGTGCCTCAGTGAGGCCTATTTCAAGCAAGGTAAGGCGCGCGTCTAACTTATCCGTATTTTGCTGCGCAATTTTCTGCCCCGATTTGACAAAATCACCAATTTTTAGGGGCGCTAGTTTTATCCTGGCATTGGTAAAAGCGGTAACAGCATCGGATGCACCAGACGTTACGCGCCCTTGCACATCAGCAAAATTTGACAGAACCTGCCTCTCTGCTGGTGCTGTTTCAACCGTGCTTGGGCCACCGTACTGCGCGTAAGCTGGCTGTATGACGATAAACAAAAACAATAAAGAAACGCGCGGTAATACAAATTCAAATTGACCTGTGTGCAGACCAGACATTGCCAGATATTGAAACAAACCTTTGTAATTTAACCTGCACACTAAAAACGTCTCCAATATTGATTAATAAACCGATTTAATATAGTCCGCTTTTGGATGAAAACAAACGAAACCATCCGAACCTCGTTATTTTATTCATTTTTTGCAATATTTCTGAAAAACGTGCGTTCAGCATATTGACACAGACGCCCTATTTCCGTTACTTCCACAGTCACGGAGAGATGGCAGAGTGGTTGAATGCACCGGTCTTGAAAACCGGCATAGGTGCGAGCCTATCCAGGGTTCGAATCCCTGTCTCTCCGCCACACCCCCTTATCTTTACCTCATAAAATAGCTTAATGTATGCCCGTTACCCCCTGATTATATGGGATATTTCTTGGCAAATGAGTTATTTTTTGGCTGCTGCTGGTTGACTGTCTTAATAAATTGATGACTCTGGTGCTTGATGGGACGCGCCAGACCAGATTTGATGCCCAGATTCCATAATTAGTGTTGACGAACAGAAATCCATCGACGCATCACTATTCTGATCTACGAGAATTATGGCAATCCCCTCGGATAGTAATTTTTTTAACGCGTCGTAGCACTCATCAACAACACTAGGCATTAATCCAAGTGAAAGCTCATCTACAAGCATTAGACGCGGTCTTGACA
>NZ_CBFHNB010000034.1:20698-23238 GCF_965657105.1 Puniceispirillum sp. (SeqCode) | reverse complement strand
ATCGCGGCGTTACCTTACAACAGATGCAGCAGATGACCGCGGCGCTGGCAAGCTATGAACATGCGCTGGCTGTGCAACCAGAATTTATCGAGGCGCATATTAATCGCGGCACGATTTTTCAGCAACTAGGCAAAGCAGATGACGCCATTGCCAGCTATGAACTAGCGCTGGCGATTGATCCGGACCATGCTGAAACGCATAATAATATGGGCATCATATATGCGCGCGCTGGCGATCATGAACGCGCCCAATCCTATTATGAAAAGGCTTTGGCGTTGAAGCCCGATTATGTCGAAGGCTATATCAATCTGGCAACATTGCTGTTTGATACTGATCAAATTGGCGCGGCAATAGCGCATATAGAGACAGCCCTAGGCCATGATGCCAATGATGCGATGGCGCATAATCTATATGGCATGCTCAAAAAGGCACAGGGTGATGTGGCAGGCGCGCTGGCAAGCTATGCAACAGCAATTGCGCAAAATCCTGATTTTGCTGAACCGCATATCAATAAAGGGTTGGCATTACAGCAAAGCGGGGCGCATGCGGCCGCGCTGACAGCGTTTGATAGGGCTATCAAAATTAACCCAGATCATGCCGAGGCCCATAATAATAAAGCTGTAACCTTGCAGGAGCTAGGCCGCTTTGATGCGGCGCTGGCATCTTACGATCAGGCGATTACATTGGCACCTGATTATGCGCTGGCCTATTTCAACCGGAGCAATCTGATCAAAGATATTGCGCCGAATGATTCCATGCTGGCCAATATGGAACGGCTTTTTGCCGATCATAATACTGATAAACATGCGCGTAAAAAGCTGGGCTTTGCGCTTGGGGCCGCACATGAAAAGATGGCACATTATGAAACCAGCTTTCGATTTTTGCAGCAGGCCAATGACTTGCGCAAGGCCGAAGGTGATTACCATATCGAAGATGACCGTGCCTTATTCACGATGATCACCAATAGCTATCGGCATTTTCAGATCGCCAATTCAAAGATAAAAGACACCAAGATCAAAGCCGCGATAAAGCCTATTTTGATCGTCGGCATGCCGCGGTCGGGCACGTCGCTGGCTGAACAGATATTGGCAAGCCATCCAGACGTCCATGGCGCAGGCGAGCTTGACACCTTATCCACATTATTTGAAACCCTGTTCATATGTCCCGATCACCAGCCATCACCCAAAGATATGGCACATCGTGTCGCGGCTGAAACCGAATCGATACGCGCGCAATATTTCGAAACATTAACTTCATGCGCTGATGGTGCCGCCTTTGTTACTGATAAATTACCCCTTAATTTCCGCTGGACCGGTTTTATAAAGCAGATATTTCCCGAAGCAAAAATCATTCATTTACAACGTGATCCACGCGCGATCTGCTGGTCAATCTATAAGCATGAATTCGCCTCTAAAGGAAACGGGTTTGCCTATGATATCGACGATCTGGCTGAGTTTTATCGCCTATATGCCGATTTGATGCGGGTTTGGCACAGCTTACTGCCAGGTGATATTTACCAGCTTAATTATGAACAGCTGACCCAGAATCAGGAAGATGAAACACGCGCGTTACTGGCCTTTTGTGATCTGGCTTGGGCACCGCAATGTCTTGAATTTCACAAGACTGAACGCGCCGTTCAGACAGCAAGTGCCGTTCAGGTGCGACAAAAACTTTATCAAGGCAGTTCCGACGCTTGGCGCCATTACGAACAATATCTAGGCGCATGGAAGAATTTGGCACCATGAGCCACCTATAATGGGATGCCCTATAATGGGACGCTATTTAATGGGATGGGATATGCCTGATGCTGCGCTATCCTTTGAGTGGTCGCCATTGTCGGTGTTGTGCCCGCAGATATAAGGGCGGTCTGTTACAGATGGGATGACATGAATGAGAAATTTTATTTTTGCTACCATCATTTTTATACTGAGTTTTCTAATCTATATTTATCCGCTGAATATCGTTGCCTATCTTCTATTTGATGCCAGGCTTATTCAGCCTGTAACGATCATCCCGACAGCTATTATTGCACTGACTATTTTTGTGTATTTCAAAACACATATCACGTCCCCCCTCTTAAGCACGATCATCTATTATGGCATGGGCATTGGCTTCATCGGCTTCTGCATATTTAATATTGGTTTAATCGCCGCCTTGATTATGCCCGAATTCAGCTTTGAAATCGGTCTGTTCTGCCTCATTGTCTTTGTGATTACCTGCGTAAAAAGCATTTTAAACGGGCGCTATATCCACCTTAAGAATATCCACATCACCTCGCCAAAAATAGATCAACCTTCTAACCTGCTATTCATTAGCGACGTTCATCTGGGGTCTAATTCAAAGCAGCATTTCGAAAGAATTTGTCAGACCATAGACAAGCTGGATTACGACTTTCTTTTAATCGGCGGCGATCTGTTTGATTCAAGTGCTTTTAACGCTGCCGATTTAAGTCCCTTAAAGGTGATTGAAAAACCCATTCTGTTCGTGACCGGAAATCATGAATATTACGTCAAGGATCATCAGGCAAAGGTCGCTGATCT
>NZ_CBFHNB010000034.1:0-20688 GCF_965657105.1 Puniceispirillum sp. (SeqCode) | reverse complement strand
GATCTGGTCAATTATAACATTACCATTCTCGACAATCAGTCGGTGCAATCGGGCCGGCTGAACATCATTGGTATCAGCGATAATCAAACCCCAAAAATACAATCCGAAATCGCCCGGAAACTTGTCTGTAACGAAAGATTCAATCTGCTGATGGTGCATCAGCCATCCATATGGGACAGCGCGCCCGATAACACCGATTTAATGCTCTCTGGACACACGCATAATGGGCAGATTTTTCCGTTCAACCTTCTTGTAAGGTTACAGTTTAAGACTGTTTATGGCATTTACAAACGGCTCGATTCCAATTTGTATGTCTCATCTGGAAGCGGCACATGGGGGCCAAAAATGCGGCTTTGCACACGTAATGAAATCATCCAGATTTCAATCTTACCGCGGGATATGGCCTGATATAAACTTGCCGCCAAGCCCCATATATCAGCACACCAGCCATCAGCACACGATATTGGACGTGGCCAAAATATCGTGGCCGAAATGGCGTGGCTGAAATAACATGACTGAGTTAGGTGGCTAGCGGCTACTCTTTTTGGATATATACCCCAAATGATGTTCATTAATCTGTTGTTGCGATATGATACGCCCAAACCATGGGAGCCGATGAGTGCTAGGCGCTATTTTTACAATTTTCATCTTTCAACTTGCTGGTGAGGCTATTCAAAAATATTTTGATTTGGCCATACCGGGGCCGGTATTAGGGTTGGTTCTGATGCTTTTCATGTTGCTAGTGACACACCGTAACTTGAACCCTGCCGTCACCCACTTTAGATCAAAGATGATCACTAGCGCCGAACAATTACTAGCTTATCTATCGCTTCTATTCGTGCCCATAGGCGTTGGCGTCATCATGCATCTGCAACTTCTTGAGGCGCAATGGCTTCAGATCATCGCGATCATCGTGATTGGCACCACAGGCACAATGATTTTCACCGCCTTTATCTTTCTGAAAACCAGCAAAGCCAAAGCCGATGAGTGAGAGCGCAAAACTATATCAGGTCTGGGTCTATCTTCAGGCCGAACCACTATTCTGGTTAACGCTCACGATTGGCGCTTATTTGCTGGCCGATTGGCTTTACCGTGCGTCTGGGCTATTTCCGCTTTTGAACCCAGTCGCGATCAGCATTATTCTGGTTAGCGCCTGTCTGATTGCTTTTGATATTGATTATGAGCGCTATTTCGACGGCGCAAAATTCATACATTTTCTGCTTGGGCCAGCCACAGTGGCGCTGGCGATTCCGATATATCGCAACTGGAATACCGTTATGCGTTCCAAAAACGCGATCATCATATCTGTAATGCTGGGATCGTTTTTTGCCATTGGTATCACCTATGCGATGGCGGTGATACTTCAGCTCGATCCGTTAACGACAAAATCATTATTACCCCGGAATGTCACCGCCCCGATTGCCATGGGCATATCCGAAATCATCGGTGGGGTGCCATCATTGACCGCCATCATTACCATCGTCACAGGGATCATTGGCGCGGCGCTTGGCACCTTCGTGCTTGATCTGTTCAGGATCAGGGACATGGCGGCCCGCGGTTTTGCCTTTGGCTTGGCAAGTCATGGCATTGGCACTGCACGCGCGATGGCCAAAGACAAAGATGCAGGCGTATTCGCCGCCGTTGCCATGGGGTTGAGCGGCATCGTGACCGCGGCGATGATCCCACTGGTCTTTTTTATCATTCGGGATTTTCTCTAAATGATCTAAACTCAGCAACTGACAATCCTGGTTGATGCTTTGACGTGATTTACCAACTCAAGCGTCATCCAACCCATAATAGAGAGATAAAATGCCAGATATTTCAGACCTGATGAAAGGCGTTGTTCTGCTGGGGCATGGCGGGCCAGACATGCTTGCATATCGTGACAATCTGCCTGTGCCTCAACCGCAAACAAACGACGTGCTTATAAAAATACATGCCGCCGGGGTCAATAATACCGACATAAACACCCGACTTGCTTGGTATTCAAAATCAGATGCCGCCGATGAAGATGCCAGCTGGGCTGGCGCGCCGCTAAATTTTCCGCTTATTCAGGGGATCGACGCTTGCGGTGAAATTGTTGCGGTTGGCAAAGGCGTATCAGCCGACCGGATTGGCGACCGCGTGCTAGTTGAACCATGCCTTTATGAAGCTGGCGGCAAAATTCTTGATCAGCCTTGGTTTTTCGGATCCGAATGCAATGGTGCTTTTGCCGAATATACTGTGGTGGCATCGCGCCATGCCCACACCATTACCAGTAGCCTGAGTTCACCAGAGCTGGCGTCGTTTCCCTGTTCCTATTCAACCGCAGAAAATATGCTGACCCGGGCGCAGGTCACAGCAGGCGACATCGTTCTGGTTACTGGTGCCTCTGGCGGCGTTGGTTCCGCCGCGCTGCAACTAGCCAAGGCGCGCGGAGCCATAGTTTACGCCGTCACATCAGCTGACAAACAAACCGCCATCAAAGACCTAGGTGTTGATCTGGTGCTAGACAGAAACACCAATCTACGCGAAACCCTTGGCGCTAACGCAGTCGATGTTGTCATTGATCTTGTTGCTGGGGCGGGCTGGCCGAATCTGCTGGATATTTTACGGCTTCATGGCCGCTATGCGGTGGCGGGTGCCGTTGCCGGACCCCTTGTCGCGCTTGATATGCGCACTCTTTATCTGAAAGACATCAGCTTTTATGGTTGTACCGCCCTTGATTCTGGGGTTTTTTCCCATCTGGTAACGCTTATTGAAACTGGTACGATAAAGCCCCTTGTGGCTGAGATATTTCCGCTTCAGGACATCAACAAGGCGCAGCAGGCTTTTGCTGCGAAAAACTATATTGGCAAAATTGTTCTCCAGATCAGTACGTGACTGCATCATCACACTGATATTATCGCACGGGTATCATGAAAAAGGACACTACATTAAAATGCGACTTTATCGGCGGGGCGGTTAATCACCGTCTGCTATATGGTGGTGGCCGCGGTCAGGATCTGCCCAAAGCCGTCGGCATGAAAGCTGGTAAAACACCGCATATAATTGATGCCACCGCGGGGCTTGGCAGAGATGCTTTTTTGCTGGCCTCATTAGGATCACAAGTCAGCCTCATCGAAAGATCGGATGTGATGCATGCGCTTTTACAGGATGGCCTGAACGCCGCACGTAACGCAGGCGGCCTACATGCCGAAATAGCCAGCCGGATGACCTTAATTCACGGGGATGCGATTGACCTGTTACCATCGATGAATCCCGAAGTCGTTCTTGTTGACCCAATGCACCCACCACGGCAGAAATCGGCTTTGGTCAAAGCTGATCTGCGCGCCATTCGTGATATTGTTGGCACTGATAAAGACCAGCTTATCCTGATCCAGACAGCCCTTGCGACTGCCTCAAAACGGGTGGTTCTAAAATGGCCGGCAAAAGCAGATTCGCTTACAGGGTTAAAGCCCTACTCGCATCAGATCATCGGAAAATCTGTCCGGTTTGACGTATTCATGACCTGAACCTGCAATGATCAAACGCATAAAACAGGGTCTCTTTTTATCGCCAGATATGGCAGACTTAAATTTACCCCTTTGCCATCGGGTGGCCACTAAAGCGCTAAATCCATCTGGTGGTTAGACATGACAGGAGCACGATATGCCCAGCTTTGATATTGTAAGCAAAACCGACATGACATCTGTAGATAACGCCTTACAAGGGGTGATCAAGGAAATGCAGGTCAGATATGATTTCAAAGGCAGTAAATCTGAAATAAGCAAGCCCGATGAAAGCATCCTGATCATCGCTGATGATGAACTCAAGCGGCGTCAGGTTGAAGAATTGCTACTCACCCACCTTACACGCAAAGGCGTTGATACAGGGGCGTTGGAATTTGGCAAAACCGAACAGGCTGGCGGCAATACGGTTCGTCAAATGGTAACGGTCAAACAAGGCGTTCAGCGTGACATAGCGCAGAAAATCGTCAAGGCGATCAAACAGTCAAAGCTGAAAACACAGGCCTCGATTCAGGGCGATGAGGTCAGGGTATCTGGCAAAAAACGCGACGATCTGCAAGCGACCATGACGATGATAAAAGCGCTCGACATAGAGCTTCCCTTACAGTTCGAAAACTTCAGAGACTAGATCACCTAATAGTTAAAATATGAGCACGCCAAAACATCTATAAGCATCTTGAAAAAACAGACGCCTAAAACAGCATTTTCATCATCCATTCGGGCACATCTTCCGGATTTTTGATACATATCTGCTTATCGGCATCGCCCTTGGACTGGAGTTTGACCGTCAGGTCGGAATAGCCATAGTCCTTAACCTTAACGGATAGATAGGTTTCTGCGATCTGACAGGTGCCGGTTACCAGCCAGACTTCATCGACATCGCCTGTTGGCTTCATGCGAACAGTCAGATCTGCCTGTCCAAATTCGGTAACCATGATCGCCGTGGAATCGGCGACGACGGGTTGTGTTGCACCGATCGCACCTAAACACCAAACTAATGAACCTACGATCTGTTTTCTGCTCATATGAAACCTACTTTTTCTACAGATACCCACTTGCAACATATAGGTATGCCAATATCTAACAACCCAAGCGTGATAACGCCTGTCGATTATGACTCATGCTATAGCATATAGAAAAATATGGTGGCTGAATATCCTGCTTTTACGGGGCGCATGGCTTCAGCTACCTCAATCGATATAGTTATCAGCGCGCTGACCAGCGCGTTCCATATGAATTGGCAAAACACGGCCATAAAGCTGTTTTGTGCGTTCTGGCGCGCCCACCATATTAGGCTCTTCAACATAGGAAAAGATCGCCACATAGCGTTTTCTTTTACCTTTTAACGGGCTGACTCTATGTAACGAATATCGCCCTTTGAAGATTTGCAGATCGCCTGGTTCAAGCGCCAGCGACACAACCTTGTCCGAGGTGCCATCAAGCACCTGTTTCACCGCATCAAAATTTTCACCTGACTGGCGAATATTTGGCGCATATTGAAACAAGCCACCTTCATCGGCATTCTGTATAGCCAGTGTGATGGTGAAATTATTCGTATCAAAATGCCACGGAAACCCCTCGCCTTCTTCGGCCATATTCACAATCACATCGGCAAGCGGATCGGCATATCGATAAACCTTCTGCTGTCCCAGACAAGCTTTTATAAAAGGATCAAACGCCGGCGCATCATGGATTTGCCGCAATGCGCCGTCCTTGGCAAAATTATCAGCCGGAATAAACGCATTTGAACGATCAAAAAACCGCCGCCGTGGATCATCGGGATCCAGCGCCGGATCATCAATTGTGAAATAGGCATTAGTGCGATTAAATGATCGATGCGCATAACGCGCCACTGAATCGGCCTCTGCGGTGATAAGCCTGACCGCCATAGGTGTTAGAAATTGTTTCAACACCACACAACCATCATCAGCCAGCTTGCTGTGCACCTGATCAATCAGCGCGTCACGCGCCGCCCCATTACTATGTATGGGAAACTGATCCAGATTTATCAATGAATTTGCATCGCAACGCATATCTTCACCTGACGCAATCGCTGACAAATAGTGTCAGTAATTCACATGTCTATGCAAGCGATAAAATCAGGTTAGATAACCAAATTTTCCATTATTGTAATCTTCAAACGCCTGCACCAATTCGGCACGGCTATTCATCACAAAGGGGCCGTGCGCGGCAATCGGTTCATCAATAGGCTGACCACTTAGCACCAGCACAACCGCGTCATCTTCGGCAGTTATCGTAAAATTTTCACCGGTATTTTCAAATAGGCCAAAATGATCCGTTGGCACCGTATCAGCGCCATTGACCGTGACGTGGCCTTCGACCACCAGAAGCGCGGTATTATGTGTAGCGGGGAAACTGAACGCGGCGTTGGCGCCTTTGCGCATCCGTGCGTTTAAAATGCTGACCGGGGTAAAAGTGCTGGCGGCGCCCATGGCATCCTGATAGCTGCCGGCGATCACCTCGACAAAACTTCCATCACCATCATTATTGTCGGCATCATCCAGACGAACCTTGGGCATATCGGCATTTTTTATATCCTGATATTTCGGGGCTGACATTTTATCCTTGGCTGGCAGATTGACCCAGAGCTGAACCATCTGGAAATCGCCGCCTTCTTTGCTGAAATTTTCTTCATGAAATTCCTTATGCAGGATACCAGACGCGGCCGTCATCCATTGCACATCGCCTTCGCCAATCACGCCGCCGCCGCCGCTACTATCATGATGCGCAACTTTGCCTTTATAGGCGATTGTCACCGTTTCAAATCCGCGATGCGGATGCACCCCCACACCACGCGGTGTGTCGGACGGCGGGAAATAGAACTTTGAGTTATAATCAAACATCAAAAACGGATTCATCCGTTCCATGCTAAGGGGCGGCGAACCTGGAATGAACCCATGCACACGAAAACCATCACCAACAAAATGCGGTGGTGCAGGCGGGACAATCGTTTCAAGGTTCTTTTGCGACATTTCATATACCTCAATCATTTGTGGCTTAGATTAACCGTATGTAATGATTTGTGCATTTTACCTGTCTATGTCAACAAAACAGACAACGTCATAAGCGCAAAATATTTTTGCATTTTAAGGGATAACGGACATGCCGATATATCATAGAGGTCTCATAGGGTCAGCGGGATGTTGAGGCTTCATCACTTTTAAGCTTATGGTCACGCAGCCCCTTAACAATATAAAAAGCCACCATCGTAAGAATGAAATAGGACGCAAATTGGTCAAGCAAATGTTCGGTAAAATCATCTTCCCTATCGGACATCTAAAAGCCCTTCAATGGCATATGATCGGGACGCTGCAACCAGTTATCTTCGGCATAATGCGCTGCCGCTTCAATCATATGAATCGTATAGGCATAGCGTGATTTTGCTGACACATTTGGCGGGGATGTGTGTGGCAGGCGACCATGCAAAACAATCAATGTGCCCTTTGGCGCTATCAGCGGCACTGTGGCTACGGGCAGATCCGCATCATCCAGCTGGTTCATCTGCATATGGCCATCAACATTCTGAAAGCGGGTACGCAACGGCGCCTTATGTCCGCCAGGTGCAGCATACATACAGCCATTTTCCAGAGTTGCATCTTCCAGCGCAAACCAGAAACCAATACAACTCTCCGGTTCGGTATAGATAAAGGTTGAATCCTGATGGCTGGAAACTTCACCGCCAATAGCGGGCTGTTTACATATTACCATCGATTGCAATTGCAGGGGCGTTTGCATCCCGACACAATGCGCGACATCCGCCAGATTCTCAGCATGCGAGAATGTCGAAAACACCGGATCCAGATCATGAATCGCATGACCAATCTTGTTCACCGCAAGATGTTTGTCTCGGTTAAGCTGGCCATCCGCATCAAGCGCGCCTTCTTCAAGAAAGCATGAAATGCTATATGCAGACGCGCGAAAATAATCATCGGCTGCATGGCTTTGGGCGCTTGCTGAAAACACCACCTGATGGGCATCAATGTCAAACGCATTAATCAGGCTATGCGCACGCGCCATCAAATCATCACAGGTGGCCGCGTTTGCAAAATCATCGATGATCAGATAGCCATCTTCGGCAAAGGCCTGCGTCATCGCCGCATTAGTTTTATGCCGCCATGTAAAACGGCGGGCTTCTGAGGCATTTTCTATATCTGACTTTATCTGTGTGTTTGCCATTATCACTCCATCTGCCCGCATCATTTCTATCATCATAGCCTATGAACAATATCAGTTACTAAAGATCGTTTCACCATTCAGTTTTTGGTGAATGCTACTCAGCCGCGTCGACACATCCTTATTGCGATTAACCTGCGCTTCGACAAGCTTTAGGATTTTTCCGATTTCCTTGCCCAGATCACTGCTTTGCTTTTTCGGATACTTTAACCGTAGCTGAACATTCTTCAACAAGGCGGTCATCACGATATCCTTACTTTGTAGCTGATCAAAATAGCTTCGGGGAATTTTGCGCGCCTTTACAGTCATATTTCCAGTGCGCGCGGTGACCGATCGTATTAAGCTTCAAACCTAATGGCGCAAAATTCTCAACCTCGTCCTCAACCACTAAATAGGCCTCAAAAGAAGAGAAATCATGTTCATTGATAATCGTCTGCAGTGCCCATGTTCTGATGACGTCACCATCATCATTTTCTGTTTGCGTTGTCATGTCCCCCCTCATCACATCGAATCCATTCTGGATAGACAACAAGCCATAAACGACCCAAGAATGCGCTATACCCTAATGGCTTTTGCACATGATTGGCTAGTTTAAATTGATAGTGACTAGACGCCATATATGGTCATGGGCAATCCAGAAAGGGGCTTGCACACCGCTTTCAAACCATGCCAAATTTACGCATCAGATATTCCCACATACCTTACGGTATCAGCTTTATCTATGATGTCTTTGCTTCCTTTCAATTATAATAGTGAGTCCATAATGTCTATCACGCTTGACCAAGCCCAGATTATTGCTAAAGCCGCTCTTGCCAAAGGCCGTGCACTGTCGTTGAAACCACTTAGCGTTGTTGTTCTTGACCCACGCGCGTCAATGGTCGCCTGCATGTCGGAAGATGGTGTCAGCCAGCTTCGCGCCAAAATTGCATTGGGTAAGGCATCGGCTGCCATTCAGCTTGGTCTTGGCACAAGGGCGCTGATGAACCGAGCCGAACAGCAGGCCTATTTTATTCAAGCGATGAACGGTCTTGCCGATGGAAATTTTGTGCCGGTGCCAGGTGGGGTGCTGATACGTGATAAAGATGGTGTCTTACTTGGCGCAGTCGGTATTTCAGGTGATACGTCTGATAATGATGAAACCGCCGCACTGGCTGGTATAGCCGAAGCCCAGCTAAACGCCGATGCTGGCTAGGCAAAATTCATTCACCATATATATAAATTGCCTGTGGCCTAATTAGGGCCACGGCATCCAAACAGACCGCGCGCAAAACCTTTATTCAAAGCCATACTAATCATATAACTTTGGTCATAGCCGCGCGCCTTGCACGATTCCAATGCGGCCTTGCGTATCTCGGCTGGCGGTGAAATAAAATTTGAATAGCTTGTATCCCATTCAAATTCCAGGCTAGGCGGCTGAACTGGCCCCGTATCCACATCACTGTCCATTGTGGCACCTGTCATTAAATGCGTTTTTTCCAATGGTGTTGATGTAACTTGTGGCTGGGCGACATGATGACATGCGGCAAGCAAAAGCGAAACCGCTGCTAGCATCGCTTTGTTTGTTCCAATCTTCCAAAGGCGTGACATCATGTTAAGTAGTTTCCCTTTTACAGCGATACGTTACGTTGATTTTTGCTTTTTCGTCCACTTTTTTTTGGGCGAATTGGTTAATTTTGCTCAAAAACATCGAAATAGATTAAGTCTGCGCTGTACGTTGTGCCACTGCCAGACCTGTCAAAATTAGACCAAGCGCGACAAATTTGTCTAGACCAAGTGTTTCACCTAGCAAAAGCGCACCCAGAAACACTGAAAAGACCGGTATCAGATATCCAATAAAGGACGTAAAACCCGCACCAGCACGTTTAATAAGATGATAGCGCAGAAAAAAGGCAAAGCCTGTTGGCAAAGCCCCCAGCCATAAAATCGCCAGCCAAGCATCCGATGACCAACTCTGCCATGCCAGCGGCTGTTCAAATATAAAGGCCAATGGCAACATCTGTATCGTCACAAAACCCATAATCACCAGCGCGATAAATAAAGCTGGCACCTGGGGTAAACGCCGGGCCATCAATGCTGCCGCTACATAACAGCCTGTCGCACAGCAAACCATAATTTGTGGGATAATATACGCCCCACCAGCATTGATCGCGGCATGTCCAAACAGAATCACCACCCCGGACAGACCAATTAGAACGCCAATCACTTTGCTCACAGTCACACGCTCATCCTCGGCAAAGAAATGCGCGCCGATAATTGTCAGCAACGGCCCAACCGACATCAGCAAACCAGTCAGTGACGAATCCAACACCAGCTCGGCGTCCGAAATCAGATAAAAGGGCAAACTCATCCCGACCACGCTCATGATAAATAAATAGGGCAGATGCCGCAGATAGGGACGCCACGCAAAATCAGCTTGAAATTGTATGAATAGCAAAACCACGAAAAACCCAATCAGCGTGCGCAGGCCAACCAGTGTCAGCGGGCCCGTTTCAACAACCGCCAGCTTGATCGCTGAAAAGGATGAAGACCACACCAGCGCTAGTAAAATCAGTAGCGCCACATTTCGTTTTTGTTCGCTCATAAAGCACCTGCCATCATCAGATTAAGAGGTCATTCATCTCAAAATATCAGTAAGCTAGCGCAGGCAACAACCAAAACCGCGCCAATCCATGCACCCCAGGCAGGCATCATGCCGGTGCGCGCCCAGACAAATGGCAGAATCAATACGGGCGTTGTAGCTGTCAAAATCGCCACAATAGCAATATGTCCGGTTTCAAGCGCTTTCAGAAACAGCGCCATGCCAACGCCCAGACCAAACAAACCATTAAAAAAGATATTCACCAGAATTTTAGGCTCCGGTAAAATTGGTTTTTTGCGCTGTGAATTATCAAACGGATAGGTCGCCCAGAAAAACAAAGCCGCAATCATCACCCTGATAAGGCTGGCCATGACTGGGTCCATTCCGTCGCTCATCACCGGGCGGATGATAATCGCGCTGATGGCCTGTCCCAATGCAGCCAACAAACCAAAAAGAACCCCTAATGATAAAGGCGGTGTCACATCTTCCCAAACATGTATCAGATCACGGTGCTTGCCATAGATAATCGCCAGACAGATTCCAATAAAGGCGATGATCACAGCCACCACGTCATGTCCCGCCAGCACCTCACCAAGAATCAACCAGCCAAGTATCGCTGTCATCGGGGCATTTGATGTAAATAGGATATTTGTCCGGCGCGGGCCTAACCGGCGCATCGTCAGAAATAGAAAAAAGTCACCCAGCACGATGCCAATCACCGATGACAGAATCAACGGCCAGATAAACACTAGATCAAAGCTAAGGTCCCGCCCGGTGATGACCAGCAGCACCGCCAAGATACCTGCCGCTGCAATCATACGCAGACGGTTGAAATGAAGCGAGCCAAGCGCACGGGCTGGTGCATGGCCAAACAAACCCGCCAGCGTCCAACAGATAGCAGCGCCGAACGCATAAATAGCGGCAGTTTCCAAAATAATTACCTTAAAATACTAAGCGCCTGTTCGATATCATTTATCAGATCATTACCCGATTCAAGACCAATTGATAGCCGTATATGTGACCTGCTGATCCCCAATAGCGCCAGTTCCTCGATACTCAGACTTGAATGCGTTGTTGTATAGGGGTGGCAAGCCAGCGATTTGCTATCGCCCAGATTATTGGAAATATCAATCAGCGATAGCTGATTCAGCGCGCGATAGGCCGCCGCTTCATCACCATCAATTTCAAAAGCAATAATACTGCCAAAACCCGACATCTGCTTACATGCAAGATCATATTGCGGATGCGAAGACAGCCCCGGATAGCGCACATTTTTGACCGCCTTATGCCCTGCCAGCATCGTGGCGATGCGCGCGGCACTGGCGCATTGCGCTTCGACCCTAAGCGACAGCGTTTCCAGTGATTTCAGCATCACCCAGGCATTAAAAGCACTGATCGCTGCACCTGTCTGCCGATAAAACGGGGTAAACACATCCTTGATAAAAGCCTGGTCGCCCAGAACCGCACCGCCCATTAGCCGCCCCTGACCATCTATATGCTTAGTGGCTGAATAGATAACCGCATCAGCACCTAATTCAAGCGGGCGTTGATGCAGCGCAGTGGCAAATACATTATCAACCACAACCATGGCACCGGCGGCATGTGCCATCTCTGATACAGCTGCCACATCAACCAACTCAAGCAATGGGTTAGACGGGCTTTCAAAAAACACCATCTTTGTTGGTGTCTGCAAGGCTGTGGCCCAGGCCTCAGGATCGGTGCCATCAATCAGTTCAACGTCAATCCCCCATTTGGGCAAGGTCTGCGTCAAAATCACATAACAAGCACCAAACAGGGCGCGACTGGCAACAATTCGGTCACCACTTTCCAGCTGGCAGGCCATCACCGCAAAAACCGCTGCCATGCCTGTACCGGTGGCTTTACAGGCTTCCGCCCCTTCAAGCAGGGCAAGCCGGTCTTCAAACATGGAAACGGTTGGGTTGCCATAGCGGGCATAAACGAAATTATCGGTTTCTTCTCGGAACGCCGCAGCCGCCTGCTCGGCAGATTCATAAACGAACCCCGACGTCATATAAAGCGCTTCGGATGTTTCCTGATTTGCGGATCTGACCAGCCCGCCTCGGACCAGTTTGGTTGCAATGTCAGAGTCTGTTTTTTTCATATCAAAGACAGTCTAAATTTGTGATCGACGACTTTTCGAAATCAGCCGTGACAGTGCATATAATAGACAATCTACAGGCCTGAAATTTTGTATAGGCGGAATCGTCCGGTCACACAAGCTCAAGCATCACCTAAAGCATTATGCTGATACAGGCGAGGCTAGCTTCGCGGCGCGTGCTTGCTCAAGATGCGTTGTAATGTGCGTCGATGCATGCGAAGGCGGCGGGCTGTTTCCGACACATTCCGCCCGCATTGTTCATAAACGCGCTGGATATGTTCCCAGCGTACACGATCGGCGCTCATCGGATCTTGTGGCGGCGGCGGCATGCCATCGCCAGTTTGCATTAAGGTTGCTTCGATCTGATCTGGATCAGCTGGTTTTGGCAGATAATCGAGCGCACCAGCTTTCACCGCCGCAACCGCCGTTGCGATATTGCCAAAGCCAGTCAGCATGACGATCCGGCAATTATCATCACGTTTGCGCAATTCCTGCACCAATGTCAGACCCGATCCATCATCAAGCTTCATATCAAGAATCGCATAGGAGGGTACCGATGCACGCACCAGTTCGATACCTTCGGCGACTGTGCCGGCATCAACCACATCAAACCCACGTGCTTCCATTGCGCGCTTAAGCCGGTTGCGAAGCGGCGCATCATCATCAAGAATCAACAGCGATTTATCTGTCACCTCATGGTTCCCTTTCCCAAAAGCCGCATGATAAAACTACATGCTGGCATTTAACATCATCCCACCTAATAACATGCCCACCTAGAAGCATGACCGTGGCAGGCTGACTTTGACTTCACCACCACCATTTTTACCATTCCCGAACGCAACTGATCCACCGATCGATTGAATCAACGTACGCGCGATAAAAATGCCAAGGCCGCGATGCCCGCTTTGCCCGACACGACTGCTATTCCAAGGCTGTCCAGCACGGCTTAATATTGATGGTTTAAAACCATCACCATCATCATTAACACTTATATGGATATCTTCTAATGACCATTCAATATGCACGATAATCTGGGTGCGGGCGAACTGATGTGCATTTTGCAGAATATCCTCGATAGCCTGGATGAATTCGGCACGGCGGGTGGCCACCGGCACCTCATCCATTGACGCTGCATCATGCGTTACAATCACCTCGGCAGGGCCAGCATCGAACCGTTCATGTAACAGATCTTCGATCAATACATTGATTGGTAGTTCGGTTTCAAAATCGGGTTTGCTTTGCGATTTGTAATCTTCCAGCGAGCCCAGAATAACCCGGCATCTTTCGGCTTCGGCGCGCAGAAGCTGGATATCTTCATAGATCGGGTCATCCTCGGTAATTTCACGGCTTAATTCATGGCTGATCACGGTGATCGTGTTCAAGGGCGAACCAAGTTTATGCGCGGCGGCGGTCGCCAGCGAACCAAGTGCTACCGCCTGTTGTTCCTCGGCAACGGCAAGCTGTGCTTCGGATAGCGCTTCGGATAGACTCCGCGCTGCCGACGCCACCCACCATACATAGCCACCAATAAAGATTGTCGATAGCATCAGTGACAGCCACAGACCAGCAATATACAAACCTGGCAGGTTAACCGTATCCTGACCCCACGGTAGCGGATAATTATATAAGGCAAGTACACTAACACTGGCCGCGACAGTCAGTATCAGCACCAATGTTGCGCGCCGTCGTAGCATCGTTGCCGACACCACAACTGGTGCCAGCAGCAACACCGAAAACGGATTCAAAAGCCCGCCTGTCAGAAACAGCAAGACAGCCAGCTGCAGAATATCAAAAATCAGCGCCAGCAGATTCTGTTCAACCAGTCCGGTATCATCCTTGGCTTGCCGGTTTTGCCACAGATTCATCAATACTGATAAGCCGATAATGATTAAAGCGGGTATCAGCGGCAGATCAAATTCAAGCACAAAATAGGTAAAGATCAGCGCCATAAGCTGGCCACTAATGGCGAGCCAACGGATAGTCAGCACCACTGATGGATCGATCGGGTTGAGCGCGCGACTTTCGGTGCTTCCAAAAAACCGCCGCATCAACATCCTGCCCACCCTTTTGACCCGCATAACCAGACAATCATATCAACTTGCACGCTGGTGGTAACGGCTTCAGCTAAGCAAGCTAATAACGAATACTGATCGGTTATCCAATTCATCGGGATAGCACACCCCTAGACATCTAGATTGGCAACACGCAACGCATTAGTCTGGATAAAGTTCCGGCGTTCTTCGACCGCTTCTCCCATCAATGTTGAAAACGCATTATCCGCATCTTCTTCATGTTCGATAACCACCTGCAGGAACGTCCGCTGATCTGGATCCAGCGTTGTTTCCCATAGCTGATTGGGATTCATTTCACCAAGCCCCTTATAACGCGAAATCTGTGCGCCTTTGCGGCCAGTCTGGAATACAAGCTGTGCCAGATCACTTGGGCCGTGAATAATGGTGCTTTGAGATGTTCCTGTCAGCGTTGCAAATTTGGCGTAAATCTGCTGCAGATGCGGGGCCATACTGTCAAGCTGTATTGATTCGGGCAGGCCAATGATGCGCCGGTCAATGACATATCTATCAGTGATACCACGCAACCGGCGCTGCACAACAATCGCCTTGCCATGCACAGTATCCTCGATGCTGCCTTGCCAGCCTTTTTCCAGCTCATCCGCAACATTCTCCAACCGTGTGGCCAGATATGCTGCCGCTTCCGAACTATCAAGCGTCGTGCTTTTCATAAGTCCGGCTATCGCGGCTTGTTCGACCACATCACGATTGCCAACCTGCCGTGTTACCTGTTCGACCAGACGGCTGGCGGTAACTGCATTATTGGTCACATCGCGCAGATCGGGGCCTGCCATCTGGCTACCCCCATCGACAACCAGAACTGTATCTTTCAATCCGGCTGTCATCAGATATATATCTAGTTCGCGCTGGTCTTTGAGATAGACTTCCGACTGTCCGCGTTTTGCCCGGAATAAAGGCGGCTGGGCGATATACAGATAACCCTGATCGATCAAAGGCCGCATATGACGGAAAAAGAACGTCAGCAACAATGTTCGGATATGACTCCCATCCACATCGGCATCGGTCATGATGACAATCTTGTGATAGCGCACTTTATCCAGTTGCATTTCGGTATTGCCAACTCCGGCACCAATCGCGGTAATCAGCGTGCCAATTTCGGCTGATGACAGCATCTTATCAAGCCGTGCGCGCTCGACATTCAATATCTTGCCGCGCAGGGGCAGAATTGCCTGATTCGCCCTATCGCGCCCTTGCTTGGCTGACCCACCAGCCGAATCACCCTCGACCAGAAAAAGTTCTGATTTTGCCGGATCACGTTCCTGGCAATCGGCTAATTTGCCAGGCAGGCTGGCAATATCCATAACGCCTTTGCGGCGGGTCAGATCGCGTGCTTTACGCGCCGCTTCACGTGCCGCCGCCGCTTCATAGGCTTTTGAAACGATCTTCTTGGCTTCGGCTGGATGTTCCTCAAACCACTGATTCAGACAATCAGCAACTGCCTGCTCGACGACCGGACGCACTTCCGATGACACCAGCTTATCTTTGGTCTGAGATGAAAATTTTGGATCAGGCACCTTGACCGATACGATGGCGGTCAGTCCTTCGCGTGAATCATCGCCTGTAAGCTGAACCTTTTCCTTTTTAGCAATGCCAGATGATTGCGCGTAGTTATTGACCACGCGCGTCATCGCCCCACGGAAACCGGCCAGATGCGCACCACCATCCCGTTGTGGAATATTATTGGTGAAACACAGGGTGTTTTCATGGAACGAATCTGTCCATGCCAAAGCCAGCTCGACGGTAATATCGTCACGCTGGCTTATCGCTGTGATTGTGGGATGCATTTCGCTGCGTGACCGGTTCAGCCAATCGACAAAGGCCTCCAGCCCGCCTTCAAAATAAAACTCGGACACTTTTTCTTCGCTTGTCCGGTTATCGGTCATTTTAATGCGGACGCCCGAATTCAAAAAAGCCAGCTCGCGCAATCGATGTTCCAGCATGGTGAAATCAAATTCGATCGACGAGAAAATCTCTAACGACGGGTAAAAGGTTACATGCGTCCCGGTCTCGCCACCTGCATCACCTGTATCGGCTAGCGCGCCATCCGCTTCGCCCATCTTGAACATCATCTCATGCTTGCGGCCATTCCGGAAAATGGTCAGCTTTAGCCATTCGGACAAGGCGTTGACCACCGATACGCCTACCCCGTGCAACCCGCCTGATACCTTATAGGAATTATTGTCGAACTTACCGCCAGCATGAAGCTGCGTCATGATCACTTCGGCTGCCGACACGCCTTCTTCATGGTGGATATCGACCGGAATACCGCGGCCATTATCGGTGACACTCACCGAACCATCAGCATTCAACAACACCTGAACAAGGTCACAATGACCTGCCAATGCCTCGTCAATCGCGTTATCGACAACTTCATAGACCATATGGTGAAGCCCTGATCCATCATCAGTATCACCAATATACATGCCTGGCCGCTTGCGCACCGCATCCAGCCCCCGCAGAACCTTTATTGATTCGGCACCATAATCGCCATCAACGGCCTCTGCCGCTTGATCTGGGATATTTGTTTTTTCGTCTTCGCTCATATCAACCACTCGCATTTAGGCGTTTTTGTTGTCATGCCAGATTCGTGTTCTGCATCATGTATTTTCATAAATTGGGCGGCCTTACCAAGCCCTTCAAAAAGGCTGGTATCACTGCCACTGAACCAGCTTTGTCCGCCAAGATCGAACAGCGCTTCAAACAGGGCTGAACGACGCTTGGCATCAAGATGCGCCGCCACATCGTCAAGCAACATTAGGGGAGGGCGACCAAGTCGGCGTTCCTGTAATCTGGCATGGGCTAACACTACGGCGATCAACAATGCCTTTTGTTGTCCAGTCGATGCCAGATAGGCAGGGGTATCACCAGCCACATCATAAGCATTGACCTCACTAACATGTGGGCCTGGCAAAGCACTTGTGCCATTCGCCCGCAGTTTGGCAGCGGCGGCCATATGGCGGTCTTCGACAGCCAATGCTGGCATCTCATCAAGCCAGTTTTCAATATCGCCTTGCAATTCAAGTCGCACACCCGGAAACCCATGCCAGCCATGGCGGGCTTCTTCGTTCAGATCATGTATCAAGGCGCGTCGCGCTGCCGTGATCGCAATCGCTGTTTCGGCAAGGCTGGCTTCAAGCGCATTAAACCAGCCAGCATCACCACGCCCTTCGCTGATCAATAGGGTGCGTTCGCGCATCAGTTTTTCATAGCGGTTAGTACGGCCAATATGCGCTGCATCAAAGGCAATCACCAACCGGTCAAGAAAGCGGCGGCGGGTTCCGGGTGAATCGATAAAGACGCCATCCATTTGCGGCGTCAGCCACGATACTGACAATTGCGTTGCGATATCGGCCTGTGAAACGGTCATGCCCTCACGCCGCATGATCCGGCGACCAGTCTGCGAGTCTGCTGGCACGCCTGTGCCGATCTGCATGACCCCATCTTCAGTTTCCAACCCTGCCGATACCGACCAGTCCGGCATCACCGCGCCGATTCGGGCCAGATGCGCTGTCTTAGCACGACGCATACCCTTGCCTGGCGACAGCAATGAAATCGCTTCCATCAAATTGGTTTTACCCGCGCCATTCGCGCCCACAAGCACAACAGGTGCTTGCCCGAATTCAAGCCGCACCGTTTCATAATTACGAAAATTATTCAGCAACAAGCCCGATAACCATAATTGCGGCCGCGATGCGCTATGTGCGAAACCGTCACCAACAGCTTTGCTATTGCGGTCATGGTCCGTATCTGCGGCCTGTCTGAAATGGTGGGAAAGTGCTGTCAAACGTCACTCACACGCGCATTGGCATCAAAACGAATAGGCTGGCATCATCACCTGGCGTTCTAACAAGCGTCGGCGATCCTTGATCGGCAAGGGCAAACTCGACCATCTCACCATTCACCTGACCGGCTATATCCAGAAGATAGCGCGCGTTGAAGCCAATTTCCATTTCATTACCGCTATAGCTGACTTCCAGCTCCTCGGTGGCACTTGACGCATCCGTATTGCTGGCAGATAGCGTCATAACACCATCACGAAGGCCGATTTTGACCGATTTTGATTTTTCCGACGAGATTGTCGAAACCCGATCAACCGCGGCTGAAAAAGCCCCCACATCAACCTGCATGATTTTATCATTATTCGTCGGGATAACACGGCTATAATCAGGGAATGTGCCATCGATCAGCTTGGTGGTCAGGCGCACCGCCCCAAAGGCGAATTCGGCACGCGTTTCCGACATTGAAATCGTTACATCACCATCATAATCGTCAAGTAGTTTGCGCAATTCACCAACCGCCTTACGCGGCAAGATGATTGATGGCATCTGCGCCGCGCCACTTGGCAATGTCTGTTTGGTCATCGCCAGACGGTGCCCGTCGGTTGCCACCGCACACAGATCGCCAGCATCTGATTTATGCAAATAAATACCGTTCAGATAATAGCGCGTTTCCTCGGTAGAAATCGCAAATTTGGTGGCATCGACAAGATCGCGGAAATCGGCGGCGGTCAGCACAAAATTAGTCGGTAGCTCATTCGAGCTAATGGCCGGAAAATCTTCAACCGGCAAGGTTGGCAGCCGGAAACTTGAACGGCCAGCGCTGATCATCGCATGACCATCGCCAATCGACAGCTCGACTTCGGATCCATCCGGCAGTTTACGCACAATGTCATACAGCATATGCGCTGACATCGTTGTCGTTCCTGCCGTTGCCACCGCACAGCCAACCTCGGTTGTGATATCCATATCCATATCGGTCGCTGTCAGTGACAGTTGTCCGTCTTCGGCGCGCAATACAACATTCGCCAGAATGGGTATCGTGTTACGACGCTCAACAACGGATTGCACATGACCCAAAGGCCTTAGAAGACTCATACGATCAATTGCCAGTTTCATCTATTTTCTCTCATTCTGTAGCCCTGAGCTACCATGCCCGACCAGCGGGGGACACATGCGTATAAACTGTCAATCGTCCATACGCCCTCTCATTGCCAAATATAGCATGATTATAACAAACTAACACCAAAATATTGTGTTTTAAGCGATTCGCGATGACATCCAAAAATAGCCAAAATTGGCCTGTCAGGCGCGCATATGAAATACGGTTATGGGGTCATGTCAGCCGGAAGAGGCTAGTTCGACAAAAGCGATCGTAAAAGATCAACATCTTCGCCCAGACGCGAATCCGATAGCGTCAATGTCTCGATGGTTTTAACCGCATGCATAACCGTCGTATGGTCGCGTCCACCAAACTGGCGGCCAATTTCCGGATAGGATAATGAGGTCAGATTTTTCGTCAGATACATGGCCACCTGACGTGGGCGAGCAATGTTACGTGCGCGCCGTGCCGAGAACATTTCCGACACCCTGATGCCATAATGCGCGGCGACTCGCTTCTGGATTGCATCAACACTGATCTGGCGGCTACTGGCGCGCAGCAGATCAGCCAGCAGATCGGCGGTGCTTTCGATGGTTATTTCACGGCCCACCAGCATTGCATGCGCCATAATCCGGTTTAACGCGCCTTCAAGCTCGCGCACATTGCTAACAATCTTATGCGCCAGAAATTCCAGCACCTTATCCGGAATCTGGATCTGCGCTCGTTCGGCCTTGGCTTGCAGGATGCCTAGGCGCAATTCGTAATCGGCCGGATGAATATCGGCAACCATGCCCCAGCCAAGCCGGCTGCGTAGGCGTTCTTCCATGCCTTCCAGATCGGTTGGCGACTTATCCGCCGAGATAATCACCTGACGGCCATCTTCGACCAATGCGTTAAAGGTATGGAAAAATTCTTCCTGCGTTGAATCCTTACCGCTGATGAATTGCACATCGTCAATCATCAACACATCCACCGAACGGAACTGTTCTTTGAAAGACATCGTATCGCGGAACCGAAGCGCGCGGACAAAACGATACATGAATTTTTCTGCCGATAGATACATCACCTTGCGCGATGGCGTCTGTTCCCGGATATGCCAGGCGATCGCATGCATCAGATGCGTTTTGCCAAGCCCAACCCCCCCATAAAGGAATAAGGGGTTAAACGCGACTTTCTCGCTTTCAGCAGTACGGCGGGCAACAGCAAAGGCCAGCTCATTCGGCTTGCCAACAACAAAATTCGCAAATGTATAGCGCGGATCAAGCCCAGCCAGCGGGTCAAATTTTTCCGCCGCGATACCTGCTGGGCTGTCATATTTTGTATTATCGTCAGCACGGTTGG
>NZ_CBFHNB010000033.1:0-23612 GCF_965657105.1 Puniceispirillum sp. (SeqCode) | reverse complement strand
CTATTGCGCTTCAAAACTGATTTGGGGGCTATTACATTAATGCTCGCGATTTAAAACAGGTGGTTGATTTGTGTCTTGCTAAAGACGGCTTAGGCTATCAAATATTCTAAATTTCAAACGACAAAGATGCAGTTAATCTAACTCTAGACGTAAGTTAATGCTAATCCAAATTGGTTAATAATTGACTGGTGATAATCAACAAAACCCGCCCAGAGCTTGATTATATAGGGGCGATAGCTAAGCGTAAGTTAAAACTCCGCTATATAATTTTTGATCATTAGCTCAATCCGCCAATTGATTGCGCCAGGGCGGGTTGCAGCCACTTTCCTCGCAATTTAGCGCAGCGGCTTTTGCCGCCGCTGATAAGACTGTTGTCAAAGCGTCAATATCAGTTGTGCCTAGCGTCTCTGGGGTGATGCGGCCGGTTTCAATAATCCATCTGAGTATTGTGGCCATAAAGGTATCGCCAGCACCGACCGTATCAACCATTATGTCGATTGTGGCGGATGGCACATGCACGTCACCAGCCTCAACAAAGCCACGTGCGCCCGCGGCGCCAAGGGTCAGGATAAATAAAGCCGCATTGCAATCAGCGCGGCAATCAGCCAGCGCTTGTTCGAGTGGCCGGTCTGGGTATAACCAATGCAAATCTTCATCGCTGAGTTTCACGATGTCGGCACTGTTCATCAATTCATGCAAACGCGCAACATATTGGCTCCGGTCATGGATGAGGGCGGGTCGTACATTGGGATCAAGCGAGGTCAGAATCCCGGCATCTTTACAGCGCTGGAACTCGGCTTTCCAGGCCTCTGCGTCATCGCCTTCAATCAGTGCCAAGCCACCAATATGAAAGATATTTGTCTCTGATGGCACATGGCTGGCGAGTGTTTCGCGCGTGACCTGTCGCTCGGCTGTGCCATTGCGATGAAAGCTATAGGACGCCACACCATCAGCCGTGAGCGAAACAACAGCCAGTGATGTGGGTTGTTGCACACGCGGCGCGGCGACCGCTACATTGCTTTCAATCAGGCGCGCTGCCAAAAGATCGCCAAACGCATCTATCGAGATGGGCGTTACATAGGTCACGTCACAACCTTGCCGGCCAGCAGCCATAGCGACATTAAACGGGCCACCTCCTGGTATTGCTAGATAATGCGGCTGTTCATCATCTGTATGCTTTCCCGACACAAGATCAATCAGGTTTTCTCCGCCAACAGCAATCATCTTTACACTCCTAAACGGGCTTTGCCCTCACTACAGCATTTCTGGCTTATTATCTCAATTTGATATGACCCATGTTGCGGGCATTGCTTTTTCTAGCACCCGTCTAGCATTGGCAAGATCATTCATCTGTGCCCGGGCTTTGGCGGCTTCGGGGGACATGCCTTGATCACGCCAGCGTTGGATCAGGCGCTCCTCCAGAACAGCCTCTGATACATCAAGCCAGATGCTGGCGTCCCATGTATCGGCCAGATCAACCCAGCCTGGTTCGTCAAATAACAGGTAATTACCTTCAAAAAGCAAAATTGAAACTGTATCAGGCACCGTGCCGCCATTGTCGATGACGCTATCCTGATCGCGGTCAAAAGTGGGAAATTGCTGTGTGCTGCCATTTTTTAACGCCTCGATCAAATGTGAAAAGCCAGCCAGATCGAAAGTTTCAGGCGCGCCCTTAACAGATAGAAGGCCATGCGCCGTCAATGTTGCATTATCCAGATGAAAGCCATCCATTGGAATGATACAGCAAATGTCCCCAAGCTTTGATGCCATGTCTGCGGCAAGGGTGGACTTGCCACTGCCAGGGGCGCCCGCGATCGCCACTGTAAGCAATGACGTATTGGATGCCCGCGCTGTGATCTCTGCCACCACTTTATTGATGTCGGTGATGTGTGGATTTGTATCAATTAACATCGTACTTTATCCGCCTCTTCCGCTTATGCCTAACCTTCATATTAGGATGTAAAGTTGACTAAAAGGTACAAACTTAACTTGCGCTGAACTTTACACGCGTTAATATTGGATGCGACAAGGGGTGCATATTTGTCAAGTGTCTCTGCGGCACAATAGTGAATTGGAATGATTTGATGAGCCATCAAAAAATTAGAAATATGGAGGAGTTTGCCACCTTAAGCGGTATTTCGCGCCCGACAATTTCAAAATATTTTAATGACCCTGATAGTGTGAGATCAACGACGCGCAACAAGATTGAAACCGCTTTGAAGGAATATGATTATCGTCCAAATATCTATGCGATGAATCAGAATCGGCGCCTGACTAAGAATATTGGTATTGTTGTTCCCTATCTTGCGGATCCGTTTTTTGCCGAGATAGCCCGGGTGTTGGAGCGCCGCTGTATCGACGCTGGCTTTACGCCAACTTTGTTTTCTTCGCATGGTGAACAGGGCTTGGAAAATGCGATTCTTGATACATTGCGATCACTGAAACCTGCCGGTGTGTTGCTGGCACCTTTGGGCCGAGCTTCTGATCGAAAATATGTCGAGCAATTTTGTCGTGATGTGCCAACCATTTTATTTGACAGTAATATTGAGGGCGTTGGCGCCGCCTTTGTTGGTTCGGATAATTTTAGTTTTGTGTCTCAGACTGTCGAATATCTAAGCAGAACGGGGAATGTCCCCTGTTTCTTCGAGATGCGCGATCCAGCCAATCCAAACGCCAATAAGCGGCGACATGCCTATCTTGAAATGATGCGACGCCTCGATCTTGAGCCGCATATTGTCAAAATTGATGGCATGGGGTGGGGGTTTGAGGAAATTGGTCGTCAGGGCGCTTTGAAGGTCCTGCGCGATAAATTACTGCCTACCAAAACCGTCTTGTGCAGCAATGATCGTCTGGCAATCGGATTCCTGTCTGCCTGTCATGAATTAGGCGTCACTGTTGGCCGCGACGAGGCTTGTGATATTCGGGTGGCATCGCATGATGACCATCCTTATTCGCGCTTCACCTGCCCGTCTTTGACAACGGCGGCGCATGATTATGAATCGGTAGCGGATCATGCTGTCGAAACATTATTTCAGCTGATTGAAGCTGGCGGCAAACTAAATAACCGTGAAGAAAGATTATTTGCCGCGCGCCTCATAATGCGTGGTTCTGCCTAGAAAAGCCACATCAAATAACAGCAACAGAAAAAACATTTATTTACGCGCGTTAAATTTATATTGACGCGGGCAAATATTATAGTGTTCACTTTCCTGTGAGTAATATACCTAGGAGGAAGACAATGCGATTGAAACAACTAATTTGTACGGCAGCGGCGGCATCGCTTATGGCGTCAGGCGTTGCGTATGCAGATACACTTACCATTGCAACTGTTAACAATGGTGACATGATCCGTATGCAGGGTCTTACTGATGATTTTACAGCTAAGACAGGTCACACTGTTGAGTGGGTGACTTTGGAAGAAAACGTGCTACGTCAGCGCGTAACGACTGACATCACCACCAAAGGTGGTGCTTTCGACATCATGACAATCGGCATGTATGAAACCCCAATTTGGGGCAAGAGTGGCTGGTTGGTTCCTCTTGATGATCTAAGTGCTGATTATAACGCTGGTGACATCCTGCCTGCCATGGCTGGTGGCCTGAGCCATGATGGTACTCTTTATGCGGCACCATTCTATGGTGAAAGCTCGATGATCATGTACCGAACCGATCTGATGAAAAAAGCCGGTCTGACGATGCCAAAAGCACCGTCATGGTCGTTCATCGCCAAAGCGGCTCGTGAAATGACAGATCGTGATAACGGCATTAACGGTATTTGCCTTCGTGGTAAGGCCGGTTGGGGTGAGGGCGGTGCTTTCATCACAGCAATGTCAAATTCATTCGGTGCGCGCTGGTTTGATGAAAACTGGAATGCTCAGTTCGATACACGTGAATGGTCAGACACACTTAACTTCTACGTCAACATGATGAATGATGCAGGTCCTGCAGGTTTTGCCACAAACGGCTTTAACGAGAACCTGTCTTTGTTCCAGCAAGGTAAATGTGGCATGTGGATTGATGCCACTGTTGCGGCATCTTTCGTGACCAACCCAAAGGATTCAACTGTAGCTGACAAAGTTGGCTTCGCGTTGGCACCTGACAATGGTATGGGCGTTCGCTCTAACTGGTTGTGGGCATGGGCGTTGGCAATTCCGGCTGGCACGCAAAAGGTTGATGCTGCCAAGCAGTTCATCGAATGGGCCACTTCAAACGGTTATATTGAGTTGGTTGCGTCAAAAGAAGGTTGGGCAAATGTACCTCCAGGCGCGCGGACATCACTTTATAAGAATCCAAACTACATGGATGTTCCGTTTGCTCAGATGACATTGGACTCAATCCTGTCGGCCGATCCAAACAACTCGACCGTCGATCCGAGCCCTTATGTTGGTATTCAGTTTGCGGCAATTCCTGAATTTGCTGGCATTGCAACTGAAGTCAGTCAGGAATTCTCCGCGGCCTATGCTGGTCAGCAGAGTGTTGCTGAGGCATTGGCCAAAGCGCAGGCTTTGACCAATGACGCAATGGAAGCTGCTGGCTACCGCTAGGCTAATATCTGCAAGGGGCGGTGCATGTCGCCCCTTGCGCACCCGAACTGATTATGGTGCCATTAACACCTCGCCCGAGGAAGTGATCCCATCAAATTAGGAGGCGCACCTTGGCTACCCAACATTCCCGATCAGCTGCCAGATTGATGATAGCGCCAGCGACGATATTGCTTCTGGGCTGGATGCTTATTCCCCTGGTTATGACGTTATATTTCTCATTCAAGAAATATCTGCCTTTACGTGGCGGTGATCTAGGCTGGGTTGGCTTCGACAATTATGTGCGTTTTGTGTCTTCCAGCTCGTTCTGGCCGGCTGTGGCAACGACCTTGATCATTGTCGGTGGGGTTTTGATTATAACAATCACCCTTGGCATTTTATTGGCCTTGCTTCTGGATCAGCCTATGTGGGGTCAGGGCATTGTTCGGATACTTGTGATCGCGCCATTTTTTGTGATGCCGACCGTATCGGGACTTGTCTGGAAGAATATGTTTATGGATCCGGTGAATGGTTTTTTTGCCCATCTCTGGCGCGCCTTTGGGGCTGAACCGATCCAATGGCTTAGCCAGGCATCATTACCCTCGCTTATTATGATTATCAGCTGGCAATGGTTACCCTTTGCGACATTGATATTATTAACGGCGGTTCAATCTCTCGATTCAGAGCAACGCGAGGCGGCAGAAATGGATGGCGCGGGACCGTTTAATCGGTTCTGTTTTATAACCTTGCCGCATCTTTCGCGTGCCATCACCGTTGTGGTGTTGATTAAGACAATTTTTCTTTTATCTATTTTTGCCGAAATCTTCGTTACAACTGCTGGCGCCTTTGGCACCAAAACACTGACCTATCTGATTTTTCAGCGGGTTCTTGAAAGCCAGAATGTGGGGCTTGGTTCGGCAGGCGGGGTTTATGCAATTATTTTAGCCAATATTATTGCCATCTTCTTGATGCGCATCGTTGGCAAGAATCTGGACAGGTGAGGAGATAAATATGGCTCGCACCATTACCACTAATCGAAAACTGATCACGACCATTATCGCATGGACCATAGGGATTGTGATTTTCTTTCCCATTCTTTGGATTATCGTTCTGTCCTTCAAGACCGAAGGTGATGCGATCAGGACACCCATCGAAGTGCTAACTTCGGCATGGACGCTTGAAAGCTATGCTGTGGTGCAGGTGCGATCTGACTATTTCAAGCATTTTAACAATTCAGTGATTATCGCCGTTGGTTCAACACTTGTTGGTATTCTTGTTGCTGTCCCCGCCGCCTGGTCTATGGCCTTTGTCCCTTCACGACGGACGCGCGGTATTCTGATGTGGATGCTATCGACAAAAATGTTGCCAGCTGTTGGTGTTCTATACCCGATTTATCTATTGTTTATTGAGCTTGGTATTCTTGATAGCCGGATTGGGCTGGTCGTTATTTTGATGCTGATTAACCTGCCGATCATCATCTGGATGCTTTATACCTACTTCAAGGAAATCCCGAATGAGATCCTTGAGGCGGCGCGCATGGATGGGGCAACTTTACGCTCAGAATTGCTTTATGTCCTCACGCCAATGGCCATACCAGGTATTGCTTCGACTATGCTTCTGAACATTATTCTGGCCTGGAATGAAGCGTTCTGGACCTTGAATCTAACGGCCGCCAAAGCGGCACCGCTAACGGCCTTTATAGCCAGCTATTCAAGTCCAGAAGGGCTTTTTTATGCAAAGCTAAGTGCGGCCTCGGTTATGGCCATCGCACCAATCTTGATTATGGGCTGGTTTAGCCAGAAACAACTTGTGCGCGGTCTGACCTTCGGGGCGGTAAAATAGGAAACAGATATGAAACAGATACAACTCAAACAGGTTTCAAAGCATTTTGGTAATGTCGAAGTTATTCCGCCACTTGATTTGCAAATTGATGAAGGCGAGTTCGTCGTATTTGTCGGTCCGTCTGGTTGTGGCAAATCTACGCTTTTGCGATTGATTGCTGGGCTTGAGGATGTGACAGCGGGACAGATTCTGATTAACGGTCAGGATGCAACGATAAACCCGCCATCCAAACGTGGTTTGGCCATGGTCTTTCAGTCCTATGCGCTTTATCCGCATATGTCTGTGCGCAAGAATATTAGCTTTCCCCTGCGCATGGCAGGTATGGACAAGGCAGAGCAGGCGCGCCGGGTCGAAGAGGCGGCAAAAGTTCTGAACCTTACTGATTATCTTGATCGCCGCCCTGGCCAGCTATCAGGTGGTCAGCGCCAGCGTGTTGCCATTGGCCGAGCCATTGTGCGGGAACCAAAGGCATTCCTGTTTGATGAACCTTTATCGAATCTTGATGCGGCGCTTCGGGTTGGGATGCGGCTAGAGATAAGCGAGCTTCATAAAAGGCTAGCGACCACGATGATCTATGTGACGCATGATCAGGTTGAAGCGATGACTATGGCAGACAAAATTGTGGTGTTGCAAGCTGGCGTGATCGAACAGGTGGGAAGCCCGTTAGAGCTATATCATTCACCATGTAATACATTCGTTGCTGGCTTTATTGGGTCGCCCAAGATGAATCTTCTTGGCGGTAAAGAGGCTTTGAAACATAAGGCGCATACCATCGGAATTCGGCCTGAGCATATCGCCATTTCATCCACGTCGGGTGATTGGGAAGGCGTTGTTGGCGTAACTGAACATCTGGGGTCTGACACCTTCGTTCATGTAGAGTGTCCGGCCTTTTCGGAAACCTTGACGATACGTGCCAGTGGTGAATTGCAGTTGTCCTATGGGGCTACGGTTTACCTTTCACCCGACTTGACGCATCTGCATAGATTTGATGAACAGGGATTGCGGTTGACATGAAACGTCTGGCTGGCAAATCAGCGCTGATTACAGGCGCGGCGCGGGGGATTGGGCTTCATTTCGCTGAGGCCTATATCAATGAAGGTGCGCGGGTTGCCATAGCTGACATTAATAGTGAGCGCGCTCATGAAGCCGCAATACGTCTTGGCGATCAGGCGATTGCTATCGAGATGGATGTGACAGATCAGGCGAGTATTGACGCAGGTGTAAACATGGCTGTAGCGGCATTTGACGGTATTGATATTCTTATCAATAATGCGGCAATTTTTACCGCCGCACCAATCACCGACATCACGCGTGATGATTACCAGCAGGTATTTGATATCAATGTCGCTGGTACGCTATTTACAATGCAAGCTGTTGCTCGGCATATGATTGCGCGCGGAAAAGGTGGAAAAATCATTAATATGGCCAGCCAAGCAGGACGGCGCGGTGAACCGTTGGTTGCGGTCTATTGTGCGACTAAGGCCGCGATCATCTCATTGACGCAATCCGCCGGAATGAACCTGATCGAGCATAGGATCAATGTGAATGCGATCTCACCAGGGGTGGTCGATGGCGAACATTGGGATGGTGTTGACGCCTTTTTTGTAAAATATGAGAACAAACAGCCAGGCCAGAAAAAACAAGAAGTTGGCGCCGCTGTGCCCTTTGGCAGAATGGGGCGTCCTGCGGATCTGGCTGGCATGGCAATCTTTCTAGCAAGTAAAGAAGCTGACTACATTGTGGCGCAAACCTATAATGTAGATGGTGGACAATGGATGAGTTAATGGATCTTTCTTCCCGTAAAACCAGTATGACGAGCCTGAATAACAATACCCTAGACGCGTTGCCAGCGCATGTTATGCGCCCGCATTATGACCGTACCTGTTTGACGCCAGGTATCGTGCATATAGGTGTTGGTAATTTCCACCGCGCGCATCTTGCATGGTATGTGCACCGCCTCATGCAACAAGGCCAGGCTTTGGATTGGGCGATCATTGGGGCTGGTGTGCGTGAACATGATGCGGTTATGCGTGAAAAATTGCTGGGACAGGATTGCCTAACCACATTGATTGAGCTTGACCCATTAGGCGCGCAGGCAACCGAGGTCACGGGAGCGATGCTGGACTTTTTGCCAGTTGATGCCGATAACAAGTCGCTTATTCAGACCATGGCTGATCCCAGAATAAGGATTGTCACAACAACGATAACCGAAGGTGGTTATTACCTTGATCCAGCTAATCAGGGATTGGACCTTACGCATCCTGAGATTATCTATGATGCTGAAAACCCAGATCGTCCCCGCACTGCCTTTGGCGCCATAGTCGCTGCACTGCGTCTGCGGCGTGACAATGGCGTTGGCCCTTTCACCGGTTTAAGCTGTGATAACCTACAGGCGAATGGCACGATATTAAGACAGGCCGTTGTTGGTCTGGCGCGACTTAGCGATGCGGATCTTGCCAACTGGATTGACAATCATTGTTCTTTTCCAAATTCGATGGTCGATTGCATTGTGCCGGCGACAGGCCCTGCCGAACTTCAACGTGTACGCGCTTTTGGCATAGAAGATGATGTGCCAGTGACGCATGAAAATTTCCGACAATGGGTTATCGAAGATTCATTTTGCGCGGGCCGCCCTGACTGGAGCCTTGTGGGCGCGGAATTTTCGGATCATGTACACCAGTATGAGGCACGAAAAATACGTGTTCTGAATGGCGGCCATCAGGTGCTGGCAAATGTGGCCGAGATTTTAGCCGTTGAAAATATCTCTGATGCAATGGCGCACCCGCTTATTCATGCGATGTTCAGGAAGGTGCTTACCGACGAAATAATTCCCCATGTCGATCCTTTGCCTGATAGTCCGGTACTCGAATATCTGGATCTGATTGATAGGCGGTTCGCTAATGATGCTATTATTGATACGGTGCGGCGCGTTGCCTTTGATGGCTCGGCACGTCATGTCGGTTTTATTATACCGACAATTCGTGATGGCTTGGCCTCAGGGCACCCGATCGAAGGGTTGGCGCTTGTCGAAGCATTATGGGCACGTATGTGTGAGGGAACTCGTGAAAATGGAAGCCAGATAGAGGCTAATGACCCAATTTGGGACATGCTCACAGACAAAGCGGCGGCGGCGCGGCAGAACCCGTCAGTCTGGCTTGAAATGCAACAGATATATGGTGACCTTGGTCAGCATGCACGCTTTGCGGATGCCTTTGCGAAATGGTTGAAACATATCTATGAAAACGGTGTTGAATCGACGCTCCAGCTTTATTTGGAACAGACTTAACACCCCAGACACCCCAGCCAGTCGTTACTCGCAGACCGTCTCCATCGATACAAAGGTTGATGTTGACGCGACATGGGGCAGGGATGAAATCTTTTCGGCCAATTCGATGCGATAGCTACGAATATCACGGGTGCGGACTTTCAACAGATAATCAAAATTACCAGCAATCATATGGCATTGTTCAACGGTTTTGAGTTGCCGGACGGCAGCGTTAAAGGCCGCCAGCGCTTCGGCGCGCGTGTCGGATAAAGTGACCTGAATAAAGGCGACATGATCCTGATCTATTTTGGCAAAATCTAACTGCGCGACATAGCCACGGATAAAGCCTTCCTTTTCGAGCTTTTTGATCCGTGCCTGTAATGGCGATGGGGATAAGCCCACTTCATCAGATAAGGCTTTTAGCGTTGTTTTGCTGTCTATGGCCAGCCGGTCAAGAATGTTACGGTCAATTAGATCCACGGTAATTTATCCTGTAATTTGTAAAAATAAAGAATATTAATAAAATAAACACGTAAAAATAAGAATTAAATACTGTTATATACATAAATACAGGATAAAGAAAAACACTATTCTTGGTAAGATAGGAGGTAAACCAAAGCTATAGGGGATAAATATGCACGCCGTACATTCTGTATTAGACGATATATCATGGGGTGCGGGCGTCTTTCCGACAGTGGCGCCGATGCCCGATGTGGATGTGCTTGTGTCTGGTTTCTTGCACAATCCGGTTCTGGATAACATAAGCCGCGACACTGTGCTCGAACAGGCTCGACAGATTGCCGCTGTGGCGCGCGATGCTGGCAGCCTGTTTTCAGCAGAAAAGATAATGGCGGTCTATAAATTATCTACTGCCGAGGGGCGCATGATCATGGAAATGGCGGAAGCCTTGCTTCGTGTTCCTGATGCGGCGACGCGTGATTTTCTGATTTTTGATAAACTAGCTTCGGGGCATTGGCTTGATGCTGATGCCACCGGCTTTGTTCGGGGTATGGAAACAGCGCTTGAATTGGCCAGTGGTATTGTCCGGGGACAGCGTGAAAAGGGGCTCAAAGCCATGGTGTCAAAGCTGGGTGTTCCGGCTGTGCGCCGTGCGATTGAAACCGCCATGCGGCAGATGGGTGGGCAATTTGTTTTTGCCGAAACCATCGAAGCGGCTGTCATACATCTTAATGATACTGATACGCTATATTCCTTCGACATGCTGGGCGAAGCCGCGCGCTCGGCTGAAGATTGCGATCGCTATTTTGCCGCCTATGCGCATGCTATTGCCTGTGCTGGCGCCAAGGCCAAGGCAGATGACGTCAATCACAATAGCGGTGTGTCGGTCAAGCTGTCTGCATTATCGTGCCGGTTGCAAACCCGTTACTGGCCAGCCAGCTGTGATGCGCTGACCGACAGGGTGGTGCAATTGGCACTAGCGGCGCGTCGGCATAATATCCCACTGACCATCGATGCTGAAGAATATGGCAGGCTGCAACCTAGCTTGTATGTTTTTGAGCGTCTGTTGGCGCATCCGCAATTACGTGGCTGGTCTGGCATGGGCATTGTGGTTCAGGCCTATGCCCGCCATGCTGGTCCCGTTATTGATTGGCTAGCCAATCAGGCACAATGTCATGCTGTCCGCATACCTGTAAGACTGGTCAAAGGCGCTTATTGGGATACGGAAATCAAGATTGCCCAGGAAAAGGGGCTTGCTGATTTTCCTGTCTATACGTCAAAAAATCACACGGATCTGGCTTATCTGGCACATGCAAAACGCCTGATGACAGCGTCCCAGCATTTCCTGCCACAATTTGCTAGCCATAATGCCTATACGCTGGCGGCGGTTACCCATCTGGCACATAGCATCAAACCAACCTCCTATGAGTTGCAGAAGCTTCACGGTATGGGTGATGCGATACATAATGAGCTTAGGAACATCGCCTCGGCACCGCTTCGTGTATATGCGCCGGTGGGCTGTCATCAAGATTTGCTTGCCTATCTTGTACGCCGGATTCTGGAAAATGGCGCGAGTTCTTCCTTTATGAACAAGTTGGCGGATGTTCAGGTTGGTATCGAAGATTTAGTAACTGATCCCTATATGAAGATCGATAACGCTAAGTCTTCACTGGCAACAGGCGCGCAGATGTTTGCACCATTACGCAAAAACAGTCGTGGATTTGATGAAGAAGATGTCGAGTCTGTGCGTGGCTTTGCCAAAGCTATCGCGTCACCTGATATGCCATCCCGACCAGATGAAGCAAACCGTGAAGATGTCGCCATCGCATTTGGTCAGGCTGACAAGGCGTCATGGCCGCATCTACCAGCATCACAGCGTGCTGACATTATTGATCGCATTGCTGATAAATATGAGCAGGCGGCAACCAGGCTTTATCATCTGCTTGTGCATGAAGCGGGCAAAACCATTGACGATGCCGTGGGTGAAGTGCGTGAGGCGGTTGATTTCTGTCGCTATTATGCTGTGCAGACGCGGCAGTTAGGTGCCAATTCCCGAGCGCGGGGCACGGTTGTTGCGATTTCGCCTTGGAATTTCCCACTGGCTATTTTTACTGGACAGGTCGTGGCGGCCTTGGCGGCTGGTAATGCGGTGTTGGCAAAACCTGCCGCACAAACCCCGCGGATTGCGGCTTTGGCCATCTCGCTGATGTATCAAGCCGGAGTGCCAGACGATGCCTTGCATATGTTATGTGGTGGCAGTGCGGTTGGGGACATGCTGACCAAAGCGGGACAGGCCGATATGGTGGTCTTTACCGGCTCAACCGCGACCGCCAAGATTATCGAGGGAGCTATCGCCCAGTCGGACAAGCCTCATGCGCCGCTTATTGCCGAGACAGGTGGGCTAAACGCGATGATTGTTGATGCTTCAGCTCTGCTTGAACGCGCTGTTGATGATATTCTGACCTCGGCTTTCCGCTCGGCAGGACAACGATGTTCCGCGTTGCGGATACTCTATATTCAGGACGATATTGCCGCCGATTTAATTAGCATGATCAGGGCGTCGGCGGCGATGCTAAAGGTTGGTGATGCCGCCGATATGGACACCGACATCGGCCCGATTATCGATCAGGATGCCAAAATGCGGATCGATCAGCATGTGGCCGCGGCACGGCATGATGGTCGTCTGATCTGGCAAGGTACAGCGCCCGCTTCGGGGTGTTTCTGTGCGCCATCGATTATCAAGCTTGCTGGGATCGAGAGTCTGGAAAGTGAAATTTTTGGTCCGGTTTTGCATGTCGCCACCTATAAGGCCGGTGACGAGGCCAAGGTCGTTGAGGCAATAAACAAATCTGGTTACGGGCTAACCTTTGCCATACATAGCCGCATTGATGCCAATATCAAAGCTGTCAGCGACATGATCAATGTTGGCAATGTCTATATAAACCGTAATCAGATTGGAGCCGTTGTTGGCGCGCAGCCTTTTGGCGGGCATGGGTTATCGGGAACCGGGCCAAAGGCTGGGGGGCGCGCCTATCTTCGTGCTTTCACGATGGAATCTGAAATGGGTCATAGTGGTGATGCGATGTTATCTCCGGTGCTGCTTCCAGGGCCGTCAGGTGAGCGTAACAGCTATAGCGTCATGCCGCGTCATGCTGCGGTGCTTGTCTGTCATCCTGATGCGCAAACCCGTGTCCGCCTATCAAAGATCGCACGTGACTATGGCAATAAGGTGCAAGAGGTGGTGGTGATCCCGGATAGTGGCGATTTTGACGCCGTGATGACGCTGGCCGATCATCATGTCGATCTGGCGGTATTGCGCAAGGCGCTGCATTATTCATGTCGGCGGGTGATTCCTCTCATCACCGATCAGGGCGGCCATGTCTGGCTTCAACAGGAAAAGCATGTCTGCCGTGATATGACCGCATCAGGTGGCAATATCGATCTGCTGATGCGTTAGGGTTTGTGGTTTTAGCTCTGGGGTTTGCCAATGCGCTATTGATATGTTGCGTCGGTCATTTGTGCGCCAAAAATATTTCATGCTGGCCGTTGGCGTCAGAATGTTTGAATTGATGATTGTTGACAATCGTCAAACACCTATGATTAGGTATATTATTAAGGTCGAAACAAAATAAATCTGAGGGAAAGGAGACAGCTCATGAAGCTCAATCGCCGATCATTTACAATGGCTGCTAGTGCAACTGTTGCAGCAATTGGTCTATCAGGAGTAATGCCAGCATTCGCTGCAGGATCAATGTCGTCAATCAAATCACGCGGCTCTTTAAGAGTAGGCGTTACGCAGGCACCGCCTTGGTATTCGAAAGATCCAGCCACTGGCAAATGGACATCTGGAGTTGGTGTCTCAGCAGGCATGGCCATGGCGGCCGCGCTTGGTGTTGAGTTTGAGCCTGTCGAGGTTACCTGGGGCACGGCTGTTGCCGCGTTGCAGAGCAACAAGATCGACATTATGTTTGTGTTGGATGCGACGGCAAAACGGAAAGAAGCGGCTGACTTTCCGGTATCACCATTGTTGTTCTATTCACTTGCCGTTATGGCAAGAGAAGATCTGGATGTATCAAGCTGGCAGGATCTAAATAAGGCAGGAATTAAGATTTCTGTGCCTCAGGCCACCAGCATGGATGCGTTTCTGACCGAAAATACTGGTAATGCAGATATTCAGCGTTATCCGGGTAATACCGAAGCTATTGCCGCTTTCCAGTCAGGCCGCGTTGACGCTGTCTGCTTGTTCCATCCGCCATTGATTGCCGCGCGCAAGCGTTTGGGTCGTGGCAAGATTGTTGTGCCAACACCGACAAAGTCGAATCCAACCAGTGCCGCGGTTCGTAAGGGCGATACCGAATTTGTAAATTTTGTCGATGGCCAATTGAAGAGTTGGTATGAAACACGTCAAATTCAGACTTGGTATGAAGATTTTCTAAGTGGTTTCGGGTTGGATCCAAAAGCGGCTCCCGCCATCGTCAAAGAACTTCTATAGCCCTGTTCAAATCCTATGTATGAATGGGACTTTATACCTGTATTAACGGAAACTGGTTTTTTACTTGCCGGTTTCCGTAACACTTTGGTGTTGACGGCGACGGCCTTGTCAGGGGGGCTTGTGGTTGGCCTTGTCTTGGCTTTTGCGCGTTTGTCATCCCGCCGTTGGGTAAGGTTTCCCGCAGATGTAATTATTGAGGTGTTTCGCACCACGCCGCCTCTGGTTCAGCTATTCTGGTTCTTCTTTGGCTTGCCTATTGTGCTGGCAATAGAGATGACACCCTTTCTTGCCGCGGCACTTACATTCACCATTCAAAGTGGTGCGTTTTTTGCTGAAATATTTCGCGCTGGTATCGTATCGATTGAACATGGTCAATGGGAAGCCGCCAAAGCAATCGGCATGCGTTATAATCAGGCGATGCGCCGCATTATTCTGCCGCAAGCTGTCAAACGCATGTTCCCCTCGATGATGGAACGTTCGATCGAATTGATGAAAACCACAACGCTTGTGGCGACAGTGTCATACGCTGATCTGTTGTTTCAGGCCAATGAACTTGCGCAGAAAACATTCCGCCCGCTTGAAGTCTTTACAGTGGTGGCGCTGATTTACTTTGTGACCATTTCAATTTTCAGCTTCCTAGCTTCACGCTTCGAACGGCGCCTTACCCGTTCGGGGGAATTTTCACTATGACATATTACTGGAATTTTCAGAGTGTTTTTGACAATTGGTGGGCTTTGGCAGTGGGGCTTGGTGGCACGCTTCGGTTGTTCATAGTCTGTTTGATTTTGGGGATGAGTCTTGGCTTGCTTGTAGCGCTTGGACGACGGTCGCGAACCAAAGCTGTTCGATGGGCATCAACAGCCTTTGTCGAGTTTTTTCGCAATACGCCCGTGCTTGTGCAGATATTGTGGTTCTATTATGCCTTGCCAATCCTCGCGCCTGTTGAGATCAGTCCCTTTACCGCCGCCATTTTAGGCATTTCATTGAATTCGGCGGCATATTCGGCAGAAATTTACCGTGGCGGCATACAGTCGATTGAACCAGGCCAGTGGGAGGCGGCAAAAGCCATCGGCATGAACGGACTACAAGTTCTGCGCAGGATTGTCTTACCTCAGGCTATACGGCGCATCGTGCCCGCATTGACCAACAGGGGGATAGAAATTTTCAAGATGTCAACATTGGCTTCGGTTGTGGCATATGTCGAAATGCTCCAGCAAGGCAAATTGATTGCGTCGCTCAACTTCAACCCCCTTGAGGTCTACACTGTTGTGGCCGCTCTGTTTATGATAATATTGTATCCCTTGGTTCGTGTAACCTACGCTGTCGAGCGTCATCTTTCGAGGAGTGATTAGGTATGACGCAACCATTACTCAAACTGTCCGGTCTTGGAAAATCATTCAGCGAAAACAGAGTCTTTTCCGGTGTTGATCTGCAAGTTATGGCAGGAGACCGTATCGCAATAATAGGTGCTTCCGGGTCTGGAAAGAGTACATTACTGCGCTGTATTAATGCGTTGGAAAAACCTGATCAGGGCTTGATTGAATTTGGCAATATTAGCTTGGCGACGGGTCAGGCCAATGGACAAGCATATAAAGAAAAGGATCTATGCGCGTTACGCCAGCGCGTCGGTATGGTTTTTCAACAATTTAATTTGTTTCCGCATATGACTGTAGTTGGCAATGTAAGTGAAGGTCTTGTGACGGTTCGTGGGATGAACAAATCAGAAGCGAAAGCCTTGGCCATAGGTGAGCTAAGGCGCGTTGGTCTTGAGGATAAGGCAGACGCCTATCCATCGCATCTGTCTGGAGGTCAGAAGCAGCGTGTTGCAATCGCTCGTGCCTTGGCGATGAATCCGGAAATTTTGCTTTTTGACGAACCAACATCAGCGCTTGACCCTAATCTGGTTGGCGAAGTTCTAGGCGTTATCGAACAGCTGGCGAATGAGGGTAGAACGATGCTTCTTGTTACCCATGAAATTGGGTTTGCCTATCATGTAGCCAATCGTATCGTATTTTTGGCAGATGGAGGCATCTATGAAACGGGAACACCTAATGAGGTGCTGAAAAACCCGAAAGGCCACCTAACCCAGCAGTTTTTAGCCGATCACCAACGTTTTCAATTTTGACAAGGCCCATCATGTCTAATCAATCCAGTGCCCAAGGTTATCTTCCCGATCCGCGAAATGAAAACGTGCTTGTCTATGTTAATGGTGCGCTTGTCCCTAGGCATGAGGCCAGCATATCTGTCTTTGACAGTGGCTTTGTGTTGGGCGATGGCATATGGGAGGGGTTACGACTGAAAAATGGGCATATTTTTCAGCTTGAGGCGCATCTTGACCGGTTGTTTGAAGGGGCGACATCGATTGCGCTCGATATCGGGCGTAGTCGTGAAGAATTGAAACAGGCCATAAATGAAACGCTAAAAGCCAATGATATGCATGATGGCGTTCATATTCGTCTTATGATTTCACGTGGGCTGAAAAGCACACCTAATCAGGATCCACGATTTGTCATTGGTAAAGCAACGCTGATCATTGTGGCCGAGTTCAAGACACCGCGCCCAGAATCAAAGCAAAAGGGTCTGATACTATTCACCTCTACGTTTCGAACCAGTGGCCCTGATGTGTTTGATTTACGGCTGAATTCGCATAGTCGGCTTAATTTGATTCAGGCTTTGATTCAGGCCATAAATGCGGGTGCTGATGAAGCTGTTATGCTTGATCCGCGCGGCTTTGTTGCCAGTTGCAATTCCACCAATTTATTTATTATCCGTGGACGTGAAATTTGGACATCGACCGGTCAGTTTTCATTTAAGGGTCTAACACAACGCGCTGTCATTGATGGCTGGCAAGCGCAAGGTGAGACAGCGAAGGAAAAAGACTTTACGCTTGCCGAGTGCTATTCCGCTGATGAGATGTTTGTCACAGGCACACTTGGCGGCGTGACTCCAGTGGTTAAAATGGATGGTAGGGTGATTGGGGCAGGCGTTCCAGGGCCGGTTACCGCGTCTGTAAGCGCAGCTTATCATGACTGGTTGATGCAACGTGAACAGGATACATAGCTTATGCATGGTTCAGTTAAAAAAGATGCAGACATGCTCTTGCCTATTCGGCGGGAAACCTTTTGTGAGCAGATTGTCTCTAATCTCAAGCGCGCAATTTTAAGCGGTGAGATCGAAGGCGGTACGCAAATCACCGAAACCCAACTTGCATCTAGGTTTGGGGTGAGTCGTGGTCCATTGCGCGAGGCCATGGCGCAATTAGCAACCGAAGGTCTGATTCATTCAGTACCCTTTACGGGAACCCGCGTTATAAAATTATCTGTAATGGATGTACGCGAGATTTATTCTCTTAGAACGGCACTGGAAACCCTTGCGTTTCAGGAAATTTGGGACAAACGCGATCACGCTTTTGCCGAAGAACTGGAATCGCGTCATTCGCGATTGATGGACACGCTCAAGATAGGCGATCATGTGGCGTCAAGTGAGGCCGAGGTAGGGCTTCATTCACTTGTATATGAGCGCTGTGGCCATAAATTGCTTTTGGAAAGCTGGCAACGTGTGGCGGGTCGCTTACAACTCTATCTTGCGCTTCATCAACGTGCGCATGGCCGGACAGGCCCCATAGAGGACGCGCACGAAAACTATCTAACGCTGGCTATGTGTGATGATTTCGAATTGATGCGCAAAGAAATTGAAAGCCATATGCGCCGCGGCGTTGACCAGCTGGAAGATTACGTGGGTCTTTAAGGCATATGACCGATGGGGGCTTTGGCGATTAGCTAATAGTCATCCACGTCACCAGCTTTACCATTTCAATTAAAGCCTACCCATGGCGCTGACCAAAAGGCAGTTTCAGCTAGGATTTACGGTACCCATTGATGATCCAACTCAGCGGGCGTGATTGATCATCACGTATCAAGACGTATTTTAAAGTGAGGGTTGACCTTGGCTGTACAGTCATTAACCATAGGGATCAGATTATGCGCGTTAGAAACATCTGACCGCAGGCATATCAAATTCAAAAAGTTTTAAAGGTGGTGCTTATGTTTGAGAAGAAGATATCAATCGGAATCAAATATATTGAAAAAGGTCTGTTGACCTTGATCGCCATCCTGACGGTCATTGCCACGCTACAGGAAATAAACATCATCTACCAAGCAGGCAAAGTTAATCTTGCCGATTTGCTGTTGCTGTTTATCTATACCGAGGTGCTAGGTATGATCGGGATTTTCTTTGCCAGCAACCGCATTCCAATCACCTTGCCATTATTCATTGCGATGACCGCACTGGCGCGTTTGATTATTCTTCAGGGCAAGGAAATGGATCCGATCACGCTGGTTTATGAAGCTGGTGCCATTCTGATTATTGCACTTGGTTGTCTGGTTGTGCGTTACCGGCCAGCGAACCAATATCGATACCAGAATGACGAGGGCGATGTTTAGGGGCGTCTATAGCCAGACTATCGCCATCTATCGCCATCGGGGTCCGCCGAACCAGGCGACTAATGACCGTCTTGTCCCCTTAGTAACCGGGCGAATCCGGTGTCGAAGATAAGATGGGAAAATCAGGATAGTGCCTTTGGATGTAAAATCGGCATTTGTTTTGACGTCATCAAATTCAAACACGCCGCCTTCATATTCTGACGGGTCACTAAGCTGAACCGTAATCGACAATTTCCTGTCAGATTGGCTTGATCCGTTCCACTGCACATCATGGTGCCAGTCATAATGCCCCGCTTGGGCGGCGTGATATTCGGTGAATTGTATCTCGGCATCATTCTGCACATCAACGTCAAAAGCCTTGTCATTGGCCTGCTGGACATAGCTCCACAGCAGATCCTGCACCCATTGATCTGGCACCCAGCGGATAGTGCTGCTTCGTATATCTTGCATGGATTCGGCAGTCGAAAAGATGGTCGCATCGCGGGCGGGCTGGCACAGGGCGGCAGTGGTGATGCTATCGATTTGGGCGCTGGTCAGTGTCGATGTCCATAGCTGGTATAACTCACGCATTGCTGGGTTTCACTTTTATACGTGGCATTACGGCATGTCCTTCATTTATGGCAGCGTCTAGTTCAAATGATGAGGCACAATATCGCTTTCACCTGTCATTTCCAAGACTGGTTATTTCCAAGACAGGTTATTTCCAAGACTGGTTATTTCCAAGACTGGTTATTTCCAAGACTGGTCAGAACTCAGCTAATCTGAACTGGCTTGATATAGGGTCTCTAAAAGGTGCATTACTGTCTTTGCTGTGCATTTCCGGCGCTAACTATCGGAAAATAAGATCTAAATAATAAATCGCTTGTAAAGCGCTCCCCAAAGCGCAAAAGTAGTGAGTGAAATTTGCATCAAAGACTTTGGGAGAGAATAATGAAATTTCTAAAAACAGGTATCGTTGTCGCGGCCATTACTGGCATGGCGATTTCGGCTGCCAATGCACAAACGCTTCGCTGGGCGCGCTCTGGCGACTCGCTTACCCTTGATCCACATGCCCAGAATGAAGGGCCTACGCATACGCTGGCGCATCAGATATATGAGCCGCTTTTACAGCGTGACATGGCTGGCCAGATCACACCGGGTCTTGCCACATCTTGGAACGCACTGGCAGATAATCCGAATGTCTGGCGCTTTAGCTTGCGCAAGGGCGTGAAATTCCACGATGGCGCTGATTTTAATGCTGATGACGCGGTGTACAGCTTTAAACGGGCGATGATGCCAACTTCGGCTATGAAAGAATTGCTGACCAGCGTCAAAGATGTCCGTAAGGTTGATGACTATACGATTGATATGGAAACTAACGGTCCAAACCCATTGCTGATCAATAATCTGACCAATCTGTTCATGATGGATAGCGGCTGGACTGAATCGAATGGCGCGTCTGCCCCGCAGAATGTTGCGGCGGGCGAAACCACATTCGCATCACAGAACACCAATGGAACAGGTGCGTTTGTTCTGACCAGCCGCACGCCTGATCAAAAGACCGTATTGACAGCCAATCCGGCTTATTGGGGTAAAGGTACATTCCCGCTTGAGGTTAGCGAGATCATCTTTACGCCTATCCAGTCGGCGGCGACCCGTGTTGCCGCTTTGCTGTCAGGCGAAGTCGATTTTATTCAGGATGTGCCGGTGCAGGATCTAGAGCGAGTTGGTAGCCAGTCAGGTCTGAAAGTTGAGACAGCGGCGCAAAACCGCGTGATCTTCTTTGGTATGAATAGTGGTCTTGCTGACCTGAAGACAGATAATGTCGATGGCAAGAACCCGTTTGCGGACGTACGTGTGCGCCGTGCCATGAACATCGCCATCAATCGTGATGCGATCAAGAAAGTCGTCATGCGTGAACAGTCGTCACCAACAAATGTTATCATGCCGCCTTTCGTCAATGGCTGGACAGCCGAGCTTGATAAAATCCCGGCTCATGATGTGGCAGCTGCGAAAAAGCTGTTGGCTGATGCTGGATATTCTGATGGATTTTCGATCACATTGAACTGCCCGAATGACCGCTACATTAATGACGAAGCAATATGTCTGGCTGCGGTTGGCATGTTTGGTCAGATTGGTATCAAGGTAAATCTTGACGCCAAACCAAAAGCCCAGCATTTCCCGATGATCAAGAACAAGACCACCGAGTTCTATATGCTGGGGTGGGGCGTTCCAACATTTGACTCGCATTACATTTTCAACTTTCTTGTGCATGGCACCACCGAAAAGCGTGGCTCATGGAACAACACTGGGTATGATAATGCCGCTGTGAATGACATGATTGTCAGCTTGGAATCTGAAACTGATCTTGATGCGCGTGATGCCACTATCGGTAAAATCTGGGCGCAGATTCAAGAAGACCAGCTATATCTTCCGATCCACAACCAGGTGTTGAACTGGGGCATGAAAGACGGCATCAAATTTGATGTCCAGCCAGAAGACCAGCCGCATTTCAAATATCTGTCTTTTAACTAAGATAATTTAAAGGAGGCGGGTTTCCGCCTCCTTTTAGATACCGGTTTCCGTCATGTTGATTATTCTGCTCCGCCGACTTTATCAGGCGATTTTTGTGCTATTACTTGTGGCATTGATTTCGTTCTGTATCTTTCGTTTTGTCGGCGACCCTGTTGATAATATCCTGGGCCAGGAAGCGACTGTTGAAGACCGCAATGAATTGATTGACCGGATGGGATTAGATGATCCGGTGATTGTCCAATATGGCCGCTTTATCTGGAATGCTGTGCGTGGTGAATTTGGTATTTCCTATCGTACGGCAGAACCGGTATCGTCACTGATTGCCGAACGTTTGCCAGCGACCTTGGAACTGGCCTTTGTATCTGCCTTTTTTGCGTTGTTTTTTGGCGTTATTCTTGGCGTTTATACGGCGGTTCGGCGACAGGGTTTTTTAGCGCATTTCATTATGACAGCTTCGCTTATTGGTGTGTCTTTGCCGACCTTTCTGATCGGGGTGTTATTAATCTGGCTATTTGCAGTCGAGCTTGGCTGGCTTCCGTCTTTCGGGCGTGGTGATACGATCATGCTCGGTGCTTGGGAAACTGGGCTTCTTAGCCTATCTGGGCTTAAATCGATAATTCTGCCGGCAGTGACGCTAGGGCTTTATCAGATGACGTTGATCATGCGGCTGGTGCGCTCGGAGATGCTTGAAGTCCTGCGTCAGGATTTCATTAAATTTGCGCGTGCCCGTGGGCTAACCGAAAGAATGATACTGTTCCGTCATGCGCTCAAAAATACGCTGGTTCCGGTGACTACGGTAGCTGGTCTGCAGATTGGTTCGATCGTTGCCTTTGCCATCATCACCGAAACGGTCTTTCAATGGCCGGGGGTAGGTTTGATGTTTATCAATGCTGTATATTTTGTTGATGTGCCGGTTATGTCAGCCTATCTGCTTCTTGTTGGCACCCTATTTGTTATCATTAATTTCATTGTCGATATGCTGTATTTCCTTATTGATCCGCGCATCAAACAGGATCCGCTGAACAGAGGTGGATCATGAGCGAAACCAAAAAAACATCTCGCCAAAAAGCATCTCGCCAAGAAATATCTCGCCAAGAAACATCTCGCATGTCACGCTTTCTGGATAGTGACTTTTTCTTTGATTACCGCCGGGCGCCTATAACGATCATTGCATCGCTTGTTGTGGCACTGTTGATTTTTGTTGCTGTGATGGCACCCTTTGTCGCGCCAAGCAATCCTTTCGATCCAACATCGATAAATCTGATGAACGGCTTTACCCCGCCGATGGAACCGAATGCCTTTACGGGTGAGGTGTTTCTGCTAGGCACCGATGATCAGGGTCGGGATCTGCTATCGGCGATTATCTATGGTCTCAGGATTTCGCTGTTTGTTGGTTTGATGTCGGTTTTGCTGGCGATGGGGATTGGTGTTAGTCTTGGTCTGTTGGCAGGCTATGTTGGCGGCTGGATTGACAATGTCATCATGCGCTGTGCTGATATTCAGATGACTTTTCCATCGATCTTGACAGCGATGCTGATTTTTGGCGTCATGCGCGGGGTTATTCCACCTGATCTGCGCGATGAAATGGCGGTCATTGTGCTGATCTTGGCCATTGGCCTGTCCGAATGGGTGCCATTTGCCCGAACCGTGCGGGCGACAACGCTGGTGGAAAAGGAAAAGGAATATGTGCAGGCGGCGCGTATCATCGGCCTGAATCGTATTCAGATCATGTGGCGTCATATTCTGCCAAATGTGCTGGGGCCGGTCTTTGTGATTTCGACGATCACCCTTGCTCTGGCGATTATTGCCGAAGCCACTTTATCCTTTCTAGGTGTTGGGGCGCCGCCAACCGAGCCAAGCCTTGGCACCTTGATCCGTATTGGTCAGAGTTTTCTGTTTTCGGGTGAATGGTGGATTTTACTGTTTCCGGCGGCGACATTGCTGGCTTTGGCGCTATCGGTCAATTTGCTTGGCGATTGGTTGAAAGACACTTTGAATCCAAGGTTGAAATAATGGGAATCCAAGGTTGAAATAATGGGAATCCAGGGTTGAAATAATGGGAATCCAGGGTTGAAATAA
>NZ_CBFHNB010000032.1:0-24256 GCF_965657105.1 Puniceispirillum sp. (SeqCode) | reverse complement strand
CTGGCACCGTATCTGGACATAAGCACCAGAACAACCCCAATGGCACTGCAGGCTGTGCATAAATATGCGGCGTGAAGGTGTCGGTAAAATGCGCTACAAGACGCGGGGTGATAATATCGGTGCGGCTAAAGCTATGGCCAATCCAGTCGTCAACATTCATCTTGGCACCCTTTCATATTATGGCACGGCGTGATGGAGCCGTGGCTAGTAGGATTTTGGCAGACCTAACACGCGCTCGGCAATATAAGACAGTATCAAATTGGTCGAAATCGGCGCAATCTGGTAGAGCCGCGTTTCACGGAATTTACGCTCAATGTCATATTCCTCGGCAAAGGCAAAACCGCCATGCGTCTGCATACAGGCCTCGGCCGCTTCCCATGAGGCATCAGCCGCCAGCAATTTCGCCATATTCGCATCCGCCCCTGGATCCTCGCCAGCGTCATAACAAGCGGCGGCGCGATAGACGATGGCCTCGGCCGCAATCATATGCGCATAGGCTTTGGCAAGCGGAAACTGGATGCCCTGATTCTTGCCAATCGGCTGGCCAAAGACCGAACGTTCACTGGCATAGGCACTGGCCTTGTCGATAAACCATTTGGCATCGCCAATACATTCAGCCGCGATCAGAATGCGCTCGGCATTCATGCCTGAGAGAATATAGCGAAAGCCCTTGCCCTCTTCGCCAATCAGCGCGTCTGCCGGAATCGACACATTATCGAAAAAAACCTCGGTGGTGGCGTGATTGATCATCGTGCGGATCGGCCGGATCGTAACCCCCTTATCCAGCAGGCTGTTCAAATCAAGCAGAAACACCGACAGCCCATCGGTACGCTTAGCCACCGCATCGCGCGGCGTGGTTCGCGCCAGCAACAGCATCAGATCTGAATATTCAGCACGCGAGGTCCAGATTTTCTGACCATTGATGATATAGCGATCGCCGTCACGTCGGGCGGTAGTTTGCAAAGCCAGCGTATCAGTGCCCGAAGTCGGCTCGGTGACGCCAAAAGCCTGTAGCCGCAAAGAGCCATCGGCAATGCGCGGCAAATAGGTGCGTTTCTGCGCATCGCTGCCATGGCGCAACACTGTCCCCATCGTATAGATCTGCGCATGACAGGCCGCGGCATTGGCACCCTGTTTGTGGATTTCTTCCAAAATGACCGACGCCGCCGTCAGATCAAGACCCGAACCGCCATAGGCTTCGGGAATCAGACAGCCAAGATAGCCAGCCTTGGTCAAGGCCGCAACAAACGCCTCGGGATAGGCCCTTTCAGCATCAAGTGCGCGCCAGTAACTGCCTGGAAATTCTGCGCATATCTTGGCAATACCCGCGCGTATATCGGCATAAATCCCCGCATCCAATCCAGCTGGCATATCGACATTTTGTTTGGGCGTCATTGGCTTCATTCCTCTAATAATAGACTGCACCCGTCATGATCATCTAAGTCATAGCATATTTTTAACAGCGACGGCATCTAGTTCGTGGTGACGGGTTGTCAAAACACATGATACAGGGCATATCTCTTGGATATCCTTGTTACTTTACCATTCTGGCCGTCACTTACGCGAAATCGAGATATTATGCCCAACCCCTTTTTCCATGGCATTGCCAAAATGATCGGCATGCCATTGTCATCTGCATCCGACAGCAACACAGCCAAGACAGCCTTCACCCCGATGCAGGCCAAAACCGAGATATTGTCAGGCCTGACAGTCGCTCTGGCGCTGGTGCCCGAAGCGATTGCCTTTGCCTTTGTCGCTGGCGTGGCACCGCTTGTCGGACTATATGCAGCCTTTATCGTCGGTTTGATCACCGCCGTTTTTGGTGGCCGCCCAGGGATGATTTCAGGCGCCACCGGCGCGCTGGCCGTGGTCATGGTCGCGCTGGTTATGGATCATGGGGCTGAATATCTGTTTGCTACAGTTGTGCTGATGGGCATTTTGCAGCTGCTGGCAGGCATTTTCCGACTTGGCAAATTCATCCGCATGGTGCCGCATCCGGTGATGCTGGGCTTTGTCAACGGGCTGGCGATTGTGATCGGGTTGGCGCAGTTGCAGCAATTTCAGATCGTCAATGCCGATGGTACATCAAGCTGGATGGCCGGATCGATGCTGTATATGACGCTGGCGCTGGTGGCGGTGACTATGGTGATGATTTGGATCACACCGAAAATCACGAAAGCCATTCCGGCACCCTTGGTCGCGATTGTATCAGTTACATTGATCGTGATTATAGGCGATCTGAATGTGTTTCGGGTTGGCGATATGGCCAGTGTCGCGGGCGGCTTGCCACGCTTTGCCTTGCCAGATGTGCCGATGAATATGGAAACGCTGAGGATCATTTTCCCCTATGCCTTTATTCTGGCGGCGATTGGCCTGATCGAAAGTCTGCTGACGTTGAATCTGGTTGGTGATCTGACCAATCAGCGTGGTGGCGCATCGCGCGAATGCGTTGCCCAAGGTGCAGCCAATTTTGTTACCGGTTTCTTTGGTGGTATGGGCGGCTGTGCGATGATCGGCCAGTCAATGATCAATGTGAAATCAGGAGGCCGCACACGTGTAGCCGGCATAGCGGCGTCATTATTCCTGCTTGCCTTTATCCTGTTTACGTCGGATCTGATCGAAATGATCCCGCTTGCCGCCTTGGTCGGGGTGATGTTCATGGTGGTGATCGGCACCTTTGCGTGGAATTCATTGATGATATTACGGCGAGTACCGCGCGCGGATGCCTTTGTCATTATTCTGGTGACAGCGGTGACTGTGTATAAGGATCTGGCGATTGCGGTGGTTGTCGGGGTTATCATTTCAGCGCTGGTCTATGCGTGGAATGCGGCCAAACGAATTCAGGCCTCGACACGCCCCTCGGTGAGTGAGACAGGCGCGCTGGTCTATGATATCAGGGGCCCGCTTTTCTTTGGCTCGACAGCCAGTTTCATCGAATTATTCGATATTGCCAATGACCCAAAGATGGTGATCCTCGATTTTGCTGAATCTCGCATTGTCGATCAATCAGGCTTGCAGGCGATTGAAGATATTGCCGGTAAATATGCCGCCGCCAATAAGCAGATCATGTTGCGGCATCTGTCGCCTGACTGTCATAAGCTGCTGTCACGCGCGGGGCAGATCATTATCGATAGCGATGATGATCCAGACTATGGCGTTGCCGTCGATTATTCGGTTAAAATCGGTGCTATGGGCAGCGGGCATTAAGCGCATGGTAGGGTGAAGCCCCATAAGCCGAATGTTCGGGCTGAATGTTCGGGCTGAATGTTCACGCATATATCAGGAGGGCAAGCATATCGACACAGCGTTCTGGAACCAGCTTGATATAGCCGCATTGACCGCATCCGACAGTTATGACCCAGATAGGCATGACCCAGATAGGCATGACCCAGATAGTCATGATAAGGCGGGTAGCAATATGGGGGCTGTTCTATTGGCGTCCTGCCCCGGCTTGCGCGCAGATGGCAAGACAGATGGTAAGGCACATGATGCGGATATAAAGCACGATGTCGAGCAGTTGGCATCGGCGGGGGCTGGCCTTGTACTGACCTTGCTGGAAGCAGATGACCGCGTGCGGCTGGGGGTGAGCGCGCTTGACAGGATCATTAGCGACGCCGGACTTGCACATGCCAGCTTTCCGATCCGCGATCATGGCATTCCGAATGAAGCGCACAGCGTAACGCTTGGCCAGTTGCTTGATGATCTGGAAACGCGTATCCGCAACGGCCAGAGCATAGCGATTCATTGTCAGGCCGGATTGGGACGTACCGGCATGATGGCAGGGCTTTTGCTAGGCCGATTTGGCATTGAGGCAGCGGCGGCGATCACAGCGATCAGGCAAACCCGCCCAGGCAGTATCGAAACACAAGCACAAGAAGATTTTGTGAGGGAGTGGGGTAAGGCCTATAACAGCCCCAATTAATCCAAAGCCGGATCACGCGCCGCTAGGATTGGTGCGGTCATGCTGGATAGGGATTTATACTGGCATCCCTCAGCGTCAAAATTCGCCATATCAAGCCAGCTGGTAAAGGCCAGTTTCAAAGCAGGCCATTCAGCATCAATCATGGCAAACCATGCGGTATCCCGATTATGCCCCTTGGCCACCAAAGCCTGACGGAACACACCTTCATAGGAAAAGCCAAACCGCTGTGCCGCCCGACGCGACCGCAGATTACGCGCGTTGCATTTCCATTCATAGCGGCGATAGCCAGCCTCAAACGCCCATTGCATCATCAGAAACATCGCTTCGGTCGCGCCGATAGTCGATTGCAAGGCAGGGGCAAAACAAAGATGCCCAACCTCAATCGACCCTGCCGCCGGATTAATGCGCAAATAGGATGCAACCCCCACAAAACGAGATGTCGCATTATCCTGAATGGCAAAAAAGAACACATCCTTTGATGATGCCATCACCCGCACATAATCGGTGTAATCGGCCAGCATTTCAAAGGGACCATAGGACAAATAGTGCCATATGGCGCCCTGTTTATCTTCGGTAAAGCTGGCAAAAAGACCCGCCGCATGAAGATCAGCATCAAGTGGCACAAGCGTCACATGATCGCCAATAAGTCCGGTTTTTTCAAACCCCACGTCAAAGGGCGATGGCGGTGCGCGCCAATCAGGTACTTTTGGCCCCAAAATCGAGGTAAGATCAATGTCGGACATAATACCCCCTCTTACTCTGGTTAGGCGACCCGAAAGCATCCCATTTCAGGCCATAAGGTCTTTATAGCATAGACAGAATTAACCGCTGTGATAAACCAGACATCTATAAAAGCATACTTTGCAAAGCCTTTGGCATCAGGCCAATTTGCCAAGCCATGAGGCGGTATCAAGCATCCGGTTTGAAAAGCCCCATTCATTGTCATACCACGTCAAGATACGAACGAAATTACCATCCATCACCCTGGTCTGTTCACCCGCAAAGATCGATGAATGCGGATCATGATTCATATCCATCGAGACAACCTTATCCATAGTAAAATCAAGCACATTTGCCATAGTGCCTTTTGCCGCTGTCGCCATGGCATCATTGATTTCTTCATTCGTGGTATCGCGGCCAGCCTCGAAGGTCAGATCGACAACCGATACATTCGGAGTTGGCACGCGCACGGCAACGCCATCAAGTTTGCCTGACAATTCAGGCAGAACCAGACCAACCGCCTTGGCCGCCCCGGTTGAGGTCGGGATCATATTGACCGCCGCCGCCCGCGCCCGGTAAAGATCATTGTGAAACGCATCCAAGGTTGGCTGGTCGCCCGTATAACTGTGAATTGTGGTCATGAAACCACGCTTTATTCCAACCGTGTCATGCAAGATTTTGGCCACAGGTGCCAGACAGTTTGTCGTGCAGGATGCATTCGAGATAATACGATCATCGGCGGTCAGCGTATCATGATTGACGCCATAGACGATGGTTTTATCCGCATCAGCACCTGGTGCCGAAATAAGCACACGCGATGCCCCGCTTTGCAGATGCACAGCAGCCTTGTCACGCGCGGTAAAGACACCTGTGCATTCCAGCACAACATCAACATCACCCCACGGCAAGGCAGCCGGATCACGTTCAGCCGAAACGGCAATCTTGCCCATACCAAAATCGAGGCTATTACCATCTACAGTGATGTCGCCTTTGAAACGACCATGGGCGCTATCGTAACGCAGCAGATGCGCACCTGTTTCGATAGGACCTAGATCATTGATAGCAACAAGCTGAATATCATCACGTCCAGATTCGACAAGCGCGCGCACAATGTTCCGGCCAATGCGGCCAAAACCGTTAATAGCAACCTTGGTAGTCAATTTAAAGTCTCCTGAGATAGGGGTGGGGGATTTGCTTTAGGATTCCGGATCGTGAAGCAAGCGGGCTACCGCTTGTTTCCATCCAGCATAGAGGGTATCAGAATTACCACAATCAACATTTGGTTCAAACCGTTTTTCCAGTTTCCAGCTGGCGGCAAATTCATCTGGTGGCGCACAAATACCCGCGGCAAGCCCCGCCAGATAGGCCGCGCCAAGCGCCGTGGTTTCGGTTATAACCGGACGATCCACCGGCGCACCAAGCTGGTTCGATAACATCTGCATCGCCCAGTTATTGGCAACCATGCCACCATCAATGCGCAGAACCATTTTGCCTTTATTATCCCAATCAGCGCTCATCGCCTCGGTTAGATCGCGCGTCTGATAGGCTACGCTTTCCAATGCGGCTTTGGCAATTTCAGCAGGGCCGGTATTGCGGGTCAGGCCAAATATGGCACCACGACAATCAGCATTCCAATAGGGTGCCCCCAGACCGGTAAAGGCCGGCACCAAATAGACCTGTTCGGTATCGCTAGCGCTTTCGGCCAAGGCTTGCGTTTCGGACGCCGATGCAATGATCTTTAGGCCATCGCGCAACCATTGCACAACAGCACCAGCGATGAAGATTGAACCTTCAAGCGCATAGGTCGGTTTGCCATCAAGCTGATAGGCGATTGTGGTCAATAGACGGTTTGAGGAATAGACGATCTTGTCACCTGTATTCATCAAGGCAAAACAACCCGTGCCATAGGTCGATTTAATCATGCCTGGCTGAAAACAAGCCTGACCAACGGTGGCCGCCTGTTGATCGCCCGCCACGCCAAGAATGGGAATGGCGGCGCCGTCAAACAAATCATCATGCGTGGTGCCAAAATGGCCTGAACTGTCTTTGACCTCAGGCAGCATATGCGCGGGGATATCAAATAAATCTAGCAGCTCCTGATCCCAGCAGCCTTCGGCTATGTTGTAAAGCATGGTGCGCGCCGCATTGGTCGCATCGGTGACATGCGCCGCCCGCCCGGTCAGACGCCAGATGATATAGCTATCCACCGTGCCAAACAGCAAGTCGCCTGCCTTGGCGCGCGCCATCGCCCCGTCAACATGCGTTAAAATCCAATGCAGTTTCGTCGCCGAAAAATACGGATCAAGTAGCAAGCCGGTTTTGCCCGCGACCATATCTTCATGACCAGCCGCCTTGAGATCGCGGCAATAATCGGCGGTGCGGCGATCCTGCCAGACAATCGCTGGATAGATCGCCTTGCCAGTATGTTTATCCCATACAAGGGTGGTCTCGCGCTGATTGGTGATGCCGATGGCGGCAATAGTGCTGGCGCTGATAGCACCAGTTTTGAGCGCCTGCTGGCACATATCAATAGTCGTTGACCAAAGGTCTTCGGGATCATGCTCGACCCAGCCCGATTGCGGAAAATGCTGGGTAAATTCAGCCTGGGCGGTGGTAAGCGGCTTTAGATCACGATCAAAGATAATCGCACGGCTTGAGGTCGTGCCCTGATCAATGGCAAGGATGTAATCCTTTTGCATCTATTTCCCCCTTATACATGTCGCCTAGACTTTCCAGAAACACAGAATACTGGCAACAACCGATATGGCAAGTGGCCACCATAGAGGTGTACCAACAAATCCAATGCGGTCGGCAATGTCCATGCCATTAAGGGATGAACCGCCATAAAAACGGCTAATTCCAATCTTCATACGAACATGGGATGAATGTCAAACTAAAAATTTAGTCGTTAAACTATGAAAATTTGGCATTTTATCCGAGAAATTGAACGAATTAATGCTCGTTATATGTTCGTAATTTATAAAACGCGCACAAAACGAATAAAATTCGTGCGTTTTAAATATAGGTGCGCTACATGTTTAGGATCTGGAGATTTTGATGACGTTAAATATAAGACAAAATGAAATTATCGGTTTACTACGCGACAATAACAAAGTTGACGTTGATGAATTAGCAGCGCGTTTTGACGTAACAGCGCAAACAGTCCGGCGTGATCTGGGCGATTTATGTGACCGTGGATTAGCGATGCGTACGCATGGTGGCGCCCGCCGTGTCGTATCAACATCAAGCCGAGGCTATGAAGAAAGACGTTTGTCCTATGCTGTCGAGAAAGCCGCGATTGGCAAACAAGCGGCGCAATTGATCCCCAATAATTGTTCGGTATTTCTGAATATCGGCACAACAACCGAACAGGTGGCCAAGGCGTTGACCGCGCATAATGATCTGACAGTCATTTCAAATAATATTAACGTCATCCAGATTTTCCTGAATGCGCAGCTCCGTGAACTGGTTCTGGTTGGGGGTGCCGTTCGCAAGAGCGATGGCGCCATCGTCGGGGATCAGGCGGTTGAATTCATCGGTCGCTATAAAGCCGATTTTGCCATTATTGGCGCATCATCGCTGGATAGTGACGGATCAGTGCTGGATTTCGATGATCGTGAGGTGGCGGTGGCGCGCGCCATTATTCGTAACGCCCGCATCAAGGTGCTGGTGACCGATATTTCGAAATTCGAAAATGACGCGCCGGTGCGGATTTGTGACGTGTCAGAACTTGATTATGTCATTACCGATGCGCGGCCTCCAGACGCATTCTGTGCCGCCGCCGAGGCCGGCAATACATCGATAATCATCGTCAATGAAACAAACTAGGCAGAGCGCTTTACCCGTAATGGACTCCTATGATGACTGATATGCCAAAACAACCCCACACCGATAAAACAGTGGATTTCGACCTATTTGTCATAGGTGGCGGTATCAACGGATGCGGCATTGCCCGTGATGCGGCAGGGCGCGGCATGAAAGTCGGCCTGGCCGAAATGAACGATCTGGCCTCGGCGACATCTTCGGCATCGACAAAATTGTTTCATGGCGGGCTTCGCTATCTAGAATTTTTCGAATTCAGGCTGGTGCGCGAAGCCTTGATTGAGCGCGAAGTGTTGTTGACAGCGATGCCGCATATCAGCTGGCCGATGCGCTTTGTGCTGCCCTATCACGCCGAGATGCGCTTTGAAGGCAATACGCCACTGGCAAAGCTATTGGGCGGGATCATGCCGTGGATGAAAGGGCGCCGGCCAGCCTGGCTGATTCGGCTGGGTCTGTTCATGTATGATCATCTGGGCGGGCGCAAGATTCTGCCGCCGACAAGAACTGTCAATCTGACCCAAGATCCGGCAGGGGCACCGCTAGATGATAAATTTTCCAAAGCCTTTGAATATTCGGACTGCTGGGTCGAGGATTCACGACTGGTGGTGCTCAATGCGCGTGATGCCGAACAACGCGGCGCACAGATCATGACGCGCACCAAGGTTACGCTGGCCGAACGTAATGCCGATGGCTGGATCATCCATACCGAAGATCGCGATAGTGGCACCAGTTTCCGCTTTACCGCGAAAGCGCTAGTCAATGCGGGGGGGCCATGGGTGGAAGATATTATCCATAATACCGCACGGATCAATTCAACCGACGGATTGCGGCTGGTACGTGGCAGCCATATTGTCACGCGTAAGCTGTATGATCATGACCGCTGTTATTTCTTTCAAGGCACTGATGGGCGTATCTGTTTCGCGATACCTTATGAAGATGATTTCACGCTGATCGGCACAACCGATGTCGATCATGACGATCCTGACGAATTGCCTGTCTGCACCCCCGAAGAACAAGCCTATCTGCTGGATTTTGTCAGCGGGTTTTTCAACCGGACAATCAGCAATGATGACGTTGTCTGGAGCTATGCTGGCGTGCGCCCGCTTTATAATGATGGCGCGGCCTCGGCAACGGCGGCAACACGTGATTATGTGCTGCGGATCGATGCCGCAGATAAGATACCAATGTTGAATGTATTTGGCGGCAAGATCACCACCTATCGCAAGCTGGCGGAATCGGCGATGGCCGAACTGACCGCATATTTGCCAGGACTAAACGGGACAGATGGCAACTGGACCGCACGTGTGACTTTGCCTGGTGGCGATTTTCCGGTTGATGGATTTGATGATCTATGCGCCGCGATCGGGACAAAATATGACTTTTTGCATGATAAGCATGTGCGGCGGCTGGCGCGTGCCTATGGCACCGATGTGTTTGATATGCTGGCTAACTGTAGCACTAGCGCCGATCTGGGAACGCATTTCGGGGCGGATATATATGCGGTCGAACTAGCCTGGAGCGTATCGCATGAATGGGTTCGATCAGCCGAGGATTTTGTCTGGCGACGCACAAGGCTGGGTCTCAAGCTCGATGAGGCGCAGATCAAAGCGATAGATCGCTTCATCACCGATACATGCAAACATGCCCACAGCCCAAAAGTACATGCCGATAGCTGAATATAATCACTGGCTGATAGCTTTTAGCCTGCCAAAAAGCTTTCATGCAACTCATTACCCTGCTAGCTTTAACTATAGATAGAGGATCATGACATGCCAGACAGCAATCAACCAGCCCGCAATCGACCAGATAGCACTCAAAGTTACAGCCATATTGACGTTACGCCCTTTGCCCCGAATCTGGGCGCTGAAATCCGCGGCATACATATCGCCGACGGCGTAAATGACGAACAATTTGCCGAAATCCACCGCGCCTTCCTGGTGCATCAGGTGCTGTTTTTCAAAGATCAAAAGGAAATCACCCCTGAAGCGCACATCAATTTTGGCAAACGCTTTGGCCCCTTGCATGCGCATCCAGCCGCCCCGACCATGGCAGGCTATCCCGAAATTTTCGAAATTCATGCGCATAAAGATTCCAAAATCGCCAATGGAGAACATTGGCATTCAGACGTATCATGCGATACTGAGCCACCGCTTGGCACCTTATTACAATTGCATATCCTGCCGCCTTGTGGTGGCGATACGATGTTCAGCGATATGTATGCGGCCTTTGACGATCTGTCGCCGACACTGCGGGCGATGCTAGATGGATTGACCGCCACGCATGAATCCGAGCATTTCTATCGTGGGCGTTATGCTGATCGTGGACGCAAGGATGAGGATATATCCTATCCAGTCGCCACGCATCCGGTGGTGCGCACCCATCCCGAGACCGGACGCAAGGCGCTCTATATCAACCGCACCTTTACCACACGGATCAATGAGTTAAACGCCGCCGAAAGCGATGCTATGCTGGGCTTTCTGTTTTCCCATATCGAACATGTCAATTATCAGATCAGATTTCGCTGGTCGCTAAATGATATGGCATTCTGGGATAATCGATGCTGTATGCATCGGGCGATCTGGGACTATTGGCCAGAAGAAAGAAAAGGCCGGCGGGTGACTGTAAAAGGTGATATACCGGCCTAATTAACAAGCCTAGTTAACAGGCCAAATTATTGCCATATACGTCCTAGATTATATCATTAAAGGAGATCGATGTTGGATCCTATCATTTCGGTAGCCCAGCTTAACAAGACCTATGACTCAGGCACGGTCGCGCTTGATACAGTTGATCTTGATATCAAGGCAGGCGAGATTTTGGCCCTATTGGGGCCGAATGGTGCCGGAAAAACAACATTGATTTCAATGATCTGCGGCTTGCTATCGCATACAAGCGGTCATGTGAAGGTTGGCGGATATGATGTGGTGGCCGACTATCGTAAGGCGCGGAGCCTGATTGGGCTGGTGCCGCAGGAAGTCATGTTGGAGCCGTTTGAAACTGTCGATAATACGGTGCGTTTTTCACGTGGCCTGTTTGGCTATCCGCCCGATGCCGAGGTCATAGAAACAGTATTGCGGCAATTATCACTGTGGGATAAGCGCGACACGCAGATAAAGGAGCTATCCGGCGGCATGAAACGCCGCGTGTTGATTGCCAAGGCGCTGAGCCATCATCCAAAGGTGCTATTTCTTGATGAACCCACCGCCGGGGTCGATGTCGAACTGCGCAAAGATATGTGGAATGTCGTTGCCGATCTGAAAGCCCAAGGCGTCACCATTCTGCTGACAACGCATTATATCGAGGAAGCCGAGGCGATTGCCGATCGTGTGGCGGTGATTGCCAAAGGCCAGATTTTGCTGGTTGAAGATAAAGATGCCCTGATGAAGCGAATGGGCACCAAGGAATTACATATTCAGCTTCAGGATGCGATCCCCGCGATACCCGATAGCTTGAGTGCCTATGATCTTAGCATCAATGACGATAAAACCGGCTTGATCTATAGCTATGACACCAAGGCGGAACGCACCGGCATCACCAGCCTGCTTTCGGATATTTCAGCCGCTGGCCTTGTCTTGCGCGACCTGCAAACAGCTCAAAGCTCGCTTGAAGATATCTTCGTTGATCTGGTAAAGGATTAGAAGCATGAATTTCCAAGCTGTCAAAGCCATCTATTTTTTCGAAATGGCACGCACATTCAGGACATTGGTGCAAAGCATCATCTCGCCAGTGATTTCGACGGTGTTATATTTTGTCGTGTTCGGCACGGCGATAGGGACACGGATGGAATCAATTGACGGTGTCGAATATGGAGCTTTCATTGTACCCGGTCTGATCATGCTGTCCGTATTGATGCAAAGCATTTCGAATGCGTCATTCGGTATCTATTTCCCTAAATTCATTGGCACTATTTACGAACCGCTATCGGCACCTGTATCCTTTATTGAAATCACCACCGGCTTTGTCGGAGCGGCGGCGACCAAATCCCTGATGATCGGCATCATCATTCTGGGCACTTCGTTTCTGTTTGTGCCTGTAAAAATCCTGCATCCGGTGTGGATGATGAGTTTTCTGGTGATCACCTGTATTTCATTCAGCCTGCTAGGTTTTATTCTGGGCATATGGGCACGCAGTTTTGAACAATTGAATCTGGTGCCGATGCTGATCATCACGCCTTTGGTGTTTCTGGGTGGTAGTTTCTATTCAATCGACATGCTGCCAGTGTTCTGGCAAAAAGTGACGCTGTTTAATCCAGTTGTTTATCTGGTATCAGGGTTCCGCTGGTCATTCTTTGGTGTCGCTGATGTTCCTGTGGCACAAAGCCTGATTGCCATTGGGCTATTCAGCGTGTTGTGTATCGGCATTATTTCATGGATGTTCCGCACCGGATACCGTTTGAAAAACTAGCCAACAAAGGCACGTTCGACAACAAAACTGCCTGGTTTATTATTTGCGCCTTCCACGAAACCTGCCGCCTCGACCAATATGCGGACATCCTTTAGCATCGCCATAGAACCGCAAATCATCACGCGGTCATGTTCGGGATCAAGCCCCGCAATATCAAAATGCCGATAAAGCGAACCATCTTGCAAAAGTGTAGTGATACGTCCAGTCAAAGGATGATCGTCACGTGTCGTGCTGGTTATCAGATGTAATCTGTCAGTTGCCAGTTCGCCAACAAGCGGGTCATCCAATGTCGCGGCCACGGTGTCCTGACTGTAACGGAGTTCTTCATTATAACGACAGGTATGCGTGGCGAATAATGTAGCAAATTTTTCATAGGCTTCGGGATCGCGGATCAGCGATGCAAAGGGCGCAAACCCCGTACCCGTTGAAATCATCCATAAGCGTCTGCCCGGAAGCAAGGCATCAAGCACCAATGTGCCAGTCGATTTTTTGCGCATCAGGATGGTATCGCCAGGCACGATATTCTGTAGATGTTCGGTCAATGGGCCACCAGGCACCTTGATCGAAAAAAATTCAATCGTTTCATCCCAAGATGGGCTGGCAATCGAATAGGCACGAAATACCGACTTTGCACCGGTCACCGCCTCGGGCAAGCCAATCATGACAAACTCGCCTGACCGGAAACGGAAGCTGGCAGGCCGCGTGATGCGGAAACGAAACAGATTATCAGTATAATGTTCGACTTCGGTGACTGTCTCGGCGAACATATTATCAGGTATCGGCGGCGGTGCCTGCACATCTGACTTCACATCGGCCGAAAAGCTGTTCTCTGTCATATGTCTATCTCGTATTTTTGAGCTGTAAGTTAGTTTATGTATAGTGCCCGCCTATCACGTGCAATGTAATATCAAAAATTTGCAAAAATTTTGTCATATCCAGATATGAACAAAAAAAATCACGCGCCAAGAGCCAGCCAAAGAAAATGCCTAGGCGTTATGCAACCATGCAAGCGAATTGTCTGTCGCCCCATCCGGCTTATATTCGGCACCAAGCGGCGCCGTATAGCCAATCGAGGCCAGATGCGCATAGATATGCGGATAATGTATCTCACCATGATCAGGCGCACCACGATCCGGAACAGCCGCAAACTGGATATGGCCAATGATCGGCAATAGATCGCTGAGTTTATTGGTGAGATTACCCTCAAGACGCTGAATATGATAGCAATCAAACATCAGTTTGAGATTAGGCGCACCAACCTCGGCAATGATGGATGCGGCCTGCGCCGTTGAATCCAGAAAATAACCTGGCGCGTCATAGTGATTAAGCGGTTCGATCAAAATAGTGATGCCATGCGGGGCGGCGGCTATGCAGGCATAATGAAGATTGGCAATGAAGCTGTCATGCGCGGCCTGACCGACGGCAAAACCAGCCATGACATGGATATTCGCGGCCTTGATCGCCACCGCATAGGTGATCGCCTCGTCAATGAAGGCGCGCGCATCATGTTCGCGGCCAGGCAATGCCGCAACGCCATTTTCACCAGCATCCAGATCACCACGCCGCGTGTTCAACCCCAACATCGATAGTCCGGTTTCAACCAAGGCGGCAGCAACATCTTTGGCGGGTACATCATAGGGCCAGTGACATTCAACAGCATCAAACCCGGCCGCGGCGGCGGCGCGGATCGCATCGGGTAAAGGCAAATCATGCCATAGGAACCCAAGATTAGCAGAAAACCGTGCCATCAATCCCACTCAACATCAAAATGTGTGACGATGTCAGTGATCTGGGCGGGGTTCAGCATACGGGCATTTACCCCGCGCATAAGACAGGCCAGGCGCGCTGTATCTTCAAGTTCCTCGATCGCATTACAAGCCGCTTCAACATCCTTGCCTGCAACAACCGGCCCGTGATTGGCCAGCATTACCGCCGAACGTTTGCCTGCAAGTCCGCGCACAGCTGCGCCCATCATGGGGTCGCCCGGACGGAAAAACGGCAGTAATGCAACCTTGCCAAGTTTCATGATCGCATAAGGTGTTAAAGGCGGCAGAAAGTTATCCGCATCAAGATCCGGCATCATCGATAACGCCACCGCATGACAAGAATGCAAATGAACAACCGCGCCAGCCGAACTGCGGGTATCGTAAAACGCACTATGCAGGGGCATTTCCTTGGTTGGCGCATCGCCATCAATCAATGTTCCTGTGGCGTCAAAATGGCTAAGACGCGCCGGATCAAGACGACCAAAACTTATACCGGTGGGGGACACAAGCAAGCCACCATCGCTGGTGCGTGCCGAAATATTGCCTGTCGAGCCCCCTGTCAGCCCCCGATCAAACATCGATTTTGCCAACATGCAGATTTGTTCGCGAAGATGCGTGTCAGTGGTCATTATGATCACCTTCCAAAATAGTAGCCGCAGCCAAGAAAAAGTCAGGCGCACCAAAATTACCCGATTTCAACGCCAATACAAGATCGCCAGAGGCGCGCAAGGCTGGCACACCCGGGGCAATCTCAGGACCTATCTCAAGACTGTCAAGTTGCAGCCCCTCAACTATTGCGCCCGAGGTCTCGCCACCAGCCGAAATCAACCGGGTGACACCATTGGCGACAACAAGGCGTGCAATCTCGGCAAAAAAAGCTTCCAAGGCAACCGCTGCACGATCACGGCCATAATGTTCCTGAACATCGGCAATCACCTGTGGGTCAGCCGAACTATAGGCAAGCGGAATCCCCGCCCCATCGCACAGAAATTCAGCAATCTGTAAAGGTGTCACGCGGGCTTCGATCACGTCAACCGCATCAATTTTAAAGGACGGATTCGTGGTCGCATGAAGGGTAATCTGTTCACGGGTGGCGGCAGAACATGACCCCGACAAGGCCACGCATTTACCCGCTTGCCCCGCCCATTTGGTGCGGCTTTTGACAAGCTGGCCGCGGCGGATGAAATTAGCAGGCAAGCCCATCGCTACGCCCGACCCTCCGGTAATCAAGGGCAAATTTTCAGCTGCCTTGCCTATGGCAAACAGATCCGCATCGCGCAACGCATCGACAATGATCAAACGCTTGCCATCGGCAGCTTCGCGCGCCAAGGCATCGGCAATCGCATCAGCCCCGTCAAATACCGTCAACGCTGGCACATGACCAACCGGATGCGGCGTCTGTCGCGCCAAAAACCGGCGAATATCAGGATCATCCATCGGGTTTAGCGGGTGATTCTGCATACCGCTTTCATGCAGCAAAACATCATTGACGAATAAATGCCCCTGATAGAGCGAACGCCCCGTTCCGGGAAACGCCGGACATACAATAACGCATGACGTGCCAAGCGCATCAGCAAGCGCATCGGCAACCGGCCCGATATTGCCATCAGATGTTGAGTCAAATGTCGAACAATATTTAAAAACGAATTGCTGGCATCCCTGTTGTTGTAGCCATGCCAGTGCGGCCAGCGAATGCGCCACCGCCTCGGCCACCGGTAGTGACCGCGATTTCAGCGCCACAACACCAGCTTCGACATCCTCGGCGGCGGCATGATCGGGAATGCCGGTATATTGCACGGTGCGCATGCCCTGCTTGGCCAGCGTATTGGCAAGATCGCTGGAGCCGGTAAAATCATCACCTATGCAGCCAAGAAGCATTAGCCATCCCCCGGCAAGGTCAGCCCCGCATTACGCGCATAGATTTTAGCAATCGCCGCATCATCTTCGGCCCCAATCCCCGACCCCGACGCTGCCATAAATTGCTGAAGCGCGGCGGCGGTCAAAGGCGCGCCAAACTTCACCAATTTGGCAATATGAACGCCTGGCAGTAGCTGATTAACCGCTTTCATCGCCGACCCTGCCCCAACTCGGGCGCAATCTCGGCCAGGCTGTCAGTGCTGCCGCCTGCGACCTGAAAGCGGGCAACATTCTCCAGCATAGCGTCAAAACCATAGGTGCTGTGCCCTGTCCGCAGGATTAACGTTGCCATGCCATAGCCCATCGACCCCAGACCAATAACAGCAATATTTTTAGCGTCAGCCATATGGCACCCCGTCTGGTCACATACCAAATCATCATTACCAAGTCTGTTTTAGCCTAGCCCACGACAAATGACGATCCTAAAACGCTAGTCTTTGGGTATTAGGGCTTTAGATACGCCGCCATGATTATACCGAATATCCCAAAATCGATATCAGCGACAAGCCAACCACACCGATCAGACATAAGGCCATAACCAGATTGATCCGGCGCTGGGCTGTACCCGTGATATCAAGACTGCGCAGACGGTTGCCATCACGAAGCTAAGCACATGGTTTCCAATTCATTTAAGCAGTAATCATAAGAAGATCAAAGGAAGTATTTCGCCAATAATCACATTCAGAAGTAGTAATAATTCAGAGCTTTGTTACATTAGATTATCGGCAAAAGTTAAGTCAGGATAATTAATAGTCATCCATATTGGGGCGCTGGTTCCTAAAGATTTGTTTACTATCTAACATAGCTAGGCCAGATTATGAATTGACTATGTTCAGCCTCCTAGGCGGATCTGTAAGGATCACTCAATGTCAATTATCCATTTCACGAATGAGGTATAAATCATGAAACTTGTACGCTATGGCCATACGGGCGCAGAAAAACCCGGTCTGATTGATGATGATGGTAAGATCCGCGATCTGTCAGCGCATATAGACGATATTAATGGTCATATATTGTCGGATGCCAGCCTTGCTAAATTGCGCGCGCTTGATCCGGCATCCCTGCCACTGATAGAAGGCGAGCACCGGTTTGGTCCCTGTGTGAATGGCGTTGGTAAATTCATGTGTATCGGGCTGAATTATTCGGACCATGCCGCCGAAACCGGTGCCGAGATCCCAGCGCATCCGATATTATTCATGAAAGCCACATCCGCCATCACTGGCCCCAATGACACGGTGATGATTCCGCGCCATTCACAAGCGACCGACTGGGAAGTCGAACTGGGCGTGGTGATCGGCACAGCCTGTAAATATGTTGAACCAGATCAGGCGCTGGATTATGTCGCTGGCTATTGCGTGGTGAATGATGTCTCGGAACGCGATTTTCAAGCCAAGCTGACTGGCCAATGGACCAAGGGTAAATCATGCGACAGCTTTGGCCCGATTGGCCCTTGGCTGGTAACACGCGATGAAATAGACGATCCGCAAAATCTGGATATGACACTGGATGTGAATGGCGAACGCCGCCAGACAGGTAATACCAAAACGATGATTTTCAGCGTTGCTGCATGTATTTCGCATCTTTCCCAGCTCATGACCCTGCATCCTGGTGATGTGATCTCAACAGGCACCCCGCCAGGCGTCGGGCTGGGCATGAAGCCTGAGCCGGTATATCTGAAAGCAGGAGATGTCATGGATGTCTGGATCGACGGGCTAGGCCAGCAACGCCAGAGAGTTGGACAGGATGCCTGACATTTACAGCCATTAACCCGATCAATCGAAGGCGCAAAGGTCGGTATTTTCGGGCTTGGCCGAATTGGCCAGACGATTGCCGGTAAGCTGGCGGCGTTGGCATGCGACATTGCCTATCATACGCGCACCGAAAAGCCCGATCTGCCCTATCGCTTTTATGACGATCTGACAGCCATGGCAAAAGATGTCGATTATCTGATTGCGATCACGCCGGGGAATGCCTCTACCTATCAGAAAATCAACCGTGAGGTCATTGACGCGCTGGAGCCTGACGGCACTTTAATCAATGTTGGGCGGGGTTCGGTTGTCGATGAAGACGCGCTGGTGGCGGCCCTCGAAGACGGACGGCTTGGCGGAGCCGGTCTTGATGTGTTTGCCAATGAACCGCATGTGCCGCCTGCCCTATGCAAGATGGATAACGTAACGCTGACACCGCATGTGGCCATGGCCAGCGATCAGCATCGGTTAAGGCGATGCCTGCGGCCATTTTGGCAATATTGACTGGTGGATGATAATCATCGCCATCGATATAGGTCGCATCCATACGATCCGCCAGCATGGTGCATAGGATAACTTGCCGCTAGCCGCGACACCTATCAAGAGGAAAAGCCGAACCGGATTTTGTGCCATAGCTAGGCAAGGCGCTTGCCATGCTTTGCATCAAACAGGTGGATATTTTCAAGCGCAAAGCCTAACGATATGCTGGTGTCACGGATAAAATTCTGAACGCCTGACAAACGCGCTGTCACGGTTGAATCCGAACCATCAAGCACACCATGTACTAGCGTATCCGCACCAAGCTGTTCGACCATATCAACAATCATCGTCACCGATGCAGCGGCTTTTGACCGGTTCGTCATAACGCTTAGATGTTCAGGCCGGATGCCAAGCGTGACGGCTGTGGAACGGCCTGACGCCTTCGCCGTGGACAGGGTGATTTTATCACCATTCGCAAGGGTTATGACCCGGCCTGGCTTATCCAGCCGTGCCGGCAGGAAATTCATCGACGGGCTGCCGATAAAGCCCGCGACAAAAATAGACGCTGGTGTCTGATAAAGATCGATTGGCATACCAAACTGTTCAACAACACCCGCATTCATCACCATAAGGCGATCACCAAGAGTCATCGCTTCTACCTGATCATGCGTCACATAAACGCTGGTGATGCCCAGACGTTCTTGTAGCTTCTTAATTTCCAGACGCATCTGAACACGGAGTTTGGCGTCAAGATTGGATAGGGGTTCATCAAACAAGAATACCGCCGGTTCACGCACGATGGCGCGCCCCATAGCCACACGCTGGCGTTGACCACCACTGATATGGCGGGGCTGACGATCAAGCAGGTCGGTGATTTCAAGAATGGCGGCGGCGGCCTCTACCCGGCGTTTGATTTCATTGCGCGGCACTTTCTGAATTTTCAGCCCATAAGACATATTTTCAAAAACCGACATATGCGGATAAAGCGCATAGGTCTGAAACACCATAGCAATATCACGCTCGGCAGGCTCAAGATCATTCACACGGTTACCATTGATTAAAATATCACCATCGGTAATTGTTTCCAGCCCTGCGATCATGCGGAGCAAAGTTGACTTGCCACATCCAGACGGCCCAACGATGACGACAAATTCGCCATCATTTACCTGTCCGTCAATGCCGTGAATCACCGGCGTATTGGCATATGATTTATGTAGATTCTTAAATTCGATATTGCCCATTTCAATCTCTTTTCAAGCGGGGGTTATACCTATTTTTCAGACTCGACCAGGCCTTTGACAAATAGCTTTTGCATCAGAACCACGACCAGCACCGGTGGCAACATCGCCAGCAACGCGGTCATCATGATGATATTCCATACTGGCGACTGTTCAGCCGCTTCAAGCATCTGTTTGATGCTCATGACAATCGTGTAATTCGCCTGATCGGTGGTGATAATCAGCGGCCATAAATACTGATTCCAGCCATAAATAAACAAAATCACAAATAGCGCGGCAATATTGGTTCGCGATAAAGGAATAAGGAAATCGACAAAAAAGCGCATCGGGCCAGCACCATCGATGCGCGCCGATTCAACAAGCTCGCCCGGAATTGTCATAAAGACCTGACGAAACAAAAAGGTGGCCGTGGCCGATGCAATAAGCGGGATGCTAAGGCCAGCATAGCTGTTCAACATGCCCAGATTGGCCACCACCTCGAATGTGGGGATGATCCGCACCTCGACAGGCAACATCAAGGTCACAAAAATCATCCAGAAGCACAGCATACGCATCGGAAAGCGGAAATAGACAATCGCAAATGCCGACAGCAATGAAATGGCAATTTTACCAAAGGTTATGCTTAGCGCCATAATCAGACTGTTCACCAACATCAGCCAGACTGGTGCGGTCTCGGTACCCTCAAGGCCAGCCCCAAAAAAGGCGCCTTTGAAATTGACCCATAACTGGTCGCCAGGGGTAAGCGGCAACGGCACTTGCAACATCCGCACGCCATCATGACTGGCACCAACCAGCATGATCCAGATTGGAATCGCAATAATGGCAATGCCCAGAATAAGGACTATATGCGTTACAATTCTTAGAAGGGGACGATTTTCAACCATCAATATTGCACCCTACGTTCAATATAGCGGAACTGGACGATTGTTAGCGAAATGACAATCGCCATCAGAATCACCGACTGCGCCGCAGACCCGCCAAGATCAAGGCCAACAAACCCATCATTGAACACTTTATAAACCAGAATTTCGGTTGCTTTTGCCGGACCACCGCCGGTCAAAGAATGCACAATACCGAAGGTATCGAAAAACGCATAGACCGTATTAATCACAAGCAAGAAGAAGGTCGTTGGCGACAGAAGCGGAAAAATAATTGTCCAGAAGCGGCGCATCGGGCTGGCACCGTCAATTGCCGCAGCCTCAATCAACGAGCGCGGCACGGCTTGCATACCCGCCAGGAAAAACAGGAAATTATAGGCAATCTGTTTCCATGCCGCGGCAAGAATGACCAAGGTCATGGCATGATTACCATTTAACTTGTAATTCAGATCAAACCCAAAAAATTTCAAAAAATATGTCCAGATGCCAAGTGTGGGGTCAAACATGAACACCCATAAGGCACCAGCTAATGCAGGTGCCACGGCATAAGGCCAGATCAAAAATGTACGATAAACAAGTGCGCCCTTTATGACACGATCAGCAAATCCAGCAAGGATCAGAGCAAAGCTCATCGACAGACCCGCTACGGCAAGTGAGAAAAAGGCCGTACGCGCAAAAGCATCTATATAATAAGGATCTTCAAATAACAGCTGATAATTCTCGAACCAGACAAATTCGGAACTAAAACCAAACGCATCTTCGATCAGAAATGACTGATACAAAGCCTGTGCCGCCGGCCAGATGAAGAAAATCAAGGTGATGATAATCTGCGGCGCAACAAGCAAGTAAGGCAAAGAGCGGGATTTGAAAATAACACGTTCTTGCATAAAACAATCCAGAGCTCAATACATCTTACCCCACAGACAGATGACCATGGGGCAAGAGATTAGGTGTTAGCGATTTGCACGCTCGAACTTGCGAAGAAGCACATTACCACGCTTGGCAGCTTCATCCATCGCATCACTTGACGATTTGGCACCACTCCAGACAGCTTCCATTTCCTCATTGATGATGTCACGGATCTGGACATAGTTACCAAAACGCAGACCTTTTGAGTTCGCCGTTGGCGTATTCAGATTAAGCTGTTTGATAGCTGTGTCTGTGCCCGGATTAGTATCGTAGAAGCCTTGCTTCTTTGACAGGTCATATGCGGCTGTTGTGATCGGCACATAGCCAGTTTCCTGATGCCACCATGCCTGTACTTCAGGTGATGACAGATAGGTCATGAATTTTGCGACGCCTTTATATTCGTCGGCATCATGACCTTTCATGACCCATAATGTACCACCACCGATGATGCTGTTCTGTGGCTTTGACGCAACAGCTGTATCAAGCGGCAACATGGTCTGGGCAAAGTTGAATTTTGCCTGATTTTTGATGCTGCCATAATAGGCTGATGAATTCATCCACATGCCACATTCACCATTGGTGAACATTGACAGGCTGTCACCGCGACGACCGCCATAGACAAACAGATTGTCTTTTGACATATCGGCAATACGGCCAAGAATGTTTTTGACATGATCATTATTGATGGTCAGTTCGGCATCAAAACCAGCAAAGCCGTTCTGCTTGGTACCGATCTGCACGTCATGCCATGTTGAATAGTTTTCAATCATGACCCATGACTGCCACCCAAAGCTGAAGCCACATTTATAGCCAGCATCAACCAGCTTGCGCGACGCAGCTTCAACATCATCCCATGTCTGGGGAACGCTGGAGACGCCAGCCTTGTCAAAAGCGTCCTGGTTATACCAGAGTACAGGTGTTGAACTATTGAACGGCATTGATAACAATTCACCATCCGGTGTCTGATAATAGCTGATCACAGCTGACAGATAGTCACTTTTATCGAAAGGCTCGCCTGCATTATTCATGACCTGTTCAACCGGCATGATCGCGCCTTTGGCGGCCATCATGGTGGCGGTGCCAACCTCAAAAACCTGAACGATATGCGGCTGTTGCTTTGCCCGGAAGGCAGCAATCGAACTGGTCATGGTTTCGGTGTAGTTACCTTTATAAACAGGTACGATTTTATAATCTGACTGCAAGGCGTTAAAATCGTTGGAGATTTTGTTAACGCGTTCGCCATTAACGCCGCCCATCGCATGCCACCACTGCACTTCGGTAGCAGCCGATGCCGCAAAAGATACTGTTCCCATTACAATGGATACAGCTGCCGCTATGGCAGGTGTAGATATGAATTTTTTCATTTTTTGCTCCCTATTTAATGTACCCAATTAATGCAAATACAAACGCATTCATATTTTAGGCCTTACTTAAAGTTTAAATTTTTAAGTTTTGTCTCTAAAAATCTAACATGCGTTAGTCAGGAAGACTATAGGCAAAAATTATTGCATATTTATTGCTGTCTGAAGATACGTATCTGTAGCCTAAGATCATCGCTGAAATAGAACGGCGAAAAACAATCCTGCCCATAGCATCTCTGGCTTTTTTAAAGTATGTTGGCGCGAATAGCTTATGAAAGTGATATATTTAGCTGGGGAGCACACCGGTAGATACCAATCTGGCGGATGATAATTATGACTGTAAAGCAACTAAAAGCCGACCTTCTCGACAGACTTGACGCCTTTCGCAAACAAGGCAAACATGTTTCGGATATCAATCCCATTCTGGCGCTGGCTGACGAGATCAGTGACAAGCTGTATAAAGGCCAGATCAGCCAAGATGAAGTCAATGAGTTCCTTGCGCATATGGGCAGTGAACTGTGGGACCAGCAAACAACCCGCCTACATGTCAAAACCGGCCGCGATAGCGATGACATCAATGTTTTGGATGGCATTGACATTAATACGCTTGATGTGGGCAAGCCGGTCTATAATGCGGTGTTCACCGCGCATCCGGTCTTTGCGCTGGAAAAGGATACATCCGCGATCCTATCACAGGCCGCCAGCGATAACAAAATGGGCACGATGCCAGATGATGCCTATCGGCCGCGAAGCACCATTACGTTGCAAAATGAGCATAGCGAGGCCATGCAGGCATTGGGACATGCGCGCACCGCAATCAGGTCATTACATCATAGCATTCTGACGGCAAAACGCGCGGCCAGAGATGCCAGCTGGCGTGATGTTTTGCCTGTCATGTGCGCTGTATCAACATGGGTTGGCTATGACCTTGACGGGCGCTCGGATATCACATGGCTTGACAGTTTTGCCTTGCGGCTTGTCGAAAAGCAGATGGCACTTGATCTGTATCATGCCGAACTATCAGCGCATGATGAAGCGCATCCGGATGTGGCTGGACTGCTGGCTGAACTTGCGGCAGAAAATGAGGCGAC